>CAZXGI010000170.1:0-1502 GCA_964639965.1 uncultured Rhodospirillaceae bacterium | reverse complement strand
TGGTTATGGATAGTTATGTGTCCAGGCGGGAATCCTGTCGCTTGTGCGATAGTGAGCAATTTGACCTCGTAATGCCAATTTTGCCTTCTCCTATAGCGGATGCCTTTGTCGAACTCGATAAAAAAGAACAGACCCAGCCTCTCATTCCTTTGGATCTCTATCAATGTCATAACTGTGGGCATGTACAGAACCGGGATATCGTGAACCCTGATTTACTGTTCAGGGACTATACCTTTCGCACTTCCAGTTCAAGAGGCCTGGTGGAGCATTTTCGGCAATATGCTGAAGAGATAACAAACGATTTCAATTTACCTCCAAAATCACTGGTTCTTGAGATCGGTAGTAACGATGGAACGTTGTTGCGATTTTTTAAAGAAAAGAATATGCGGATCCAAGGGATTGACCCCGCTTTGGATATTGCACGCCAAGCTTCTGATTCGGGTGTTCCAACTACGCCAGATTTTTTTTCCACGGCTCTTGCGAAAAAAATTTTTCTAGATCAAGGACCTACAAAACTGGTCCTCGCTAATAATGTTTTCGCGCATGCCGACCAACTGGCAGATGTCGCACAAGGAATTGCTACCCTGCTTGACCAAGACGGTATATTCGTCTTTGAGGTCTCATATTTGCTAGACATTATTGATAATTTTGTCTTCGATACTATTTACCACGAGCACCTGTCTTATCACTCTATTGATCCATTGACTCGCTTTTTCTCAAAACATGGGCTCCATTTGTTTGATATACAGAGAAACTTATCAAAGGGCGGGTCCTTTCGAGGTTTTGTTCAAAAATCAGGTGGACCAAATAATGAAAAGCCAATTGTTCAAGAGATGATCGAAGAAGAAACAAAACGAGGTCTTCATCATCCTAAAATATTCCAGGATTATGAAAAAAAAATATTGGCTTGCAAAGACGCAGTTTTGGATTTTTTAAGTAAAGTTCGTAAGCAGAAAAAATCGGTGGTTGGGTATGGTGCTTCCACTACGGTAACCACATTAATGTATCATTACGAACTGTTCGATAAATTAGATTATTTGATTGATGATAACTCAATGAAACACGGCTTGTATAGCCCTGGATGCCACCTTGAAGTGAAACCCTCCTCTGCACTTTATGATGAAAAACCTGATGTAGTTTTAGTCCTTGCTTGGCAATATGCGAAGCCAATTATTAGCAAACATAAACGCTACATCGAAAATGGAGGTCAGTTTGTAGTTCCTCTACCAGAGCTAAATAACATAAAGGATCAGTTTGAACTATGACAACCCATTTAAAATGGGGGGGGGTAGCTTAGAGGTTTCTTAAACATACTGTGAAGTTAAAATAGGTTAAGTATTTTTCATGTAAGATATATTGGCTTAGCAGGCCATATGAAGGAAAGACAAATATGATTGTTTTATCTAAATATCCTAAAAAAATAAATTTTGGACTGCATGAGAATGCGTGCAATCTCGCTTGTCCAAAATGTCTGGTTCATAGTGAGAGCTATCCAAGAGGCA
>CAZXGI010000169.1:0-1533 GCA_964639965.1 uncultured Rhodospirillaceae bacterium | reverse complement strand
CTCTCAATAATCGTTCTAAATTTTGGGGAGACGACCAACGGGCAGCATTCAAAAACTGGGAGGAAATTTCGGATCCCCGTAATGTTAGCGGTGGACGCCAAGGCATTAATGAACGGATAATGCTAAGAGAGTTACTTAGACGGGTAGATATGATGGTATTAATTGAAAACAAGCTCGATGCCTTTGTGCGTCTGCATACACCTTGGCCTCCGGGAATCATAGGACAACCACATCAATATGACATACTTCATAACTTGCGACCGGAAAGTCTTTATGGACCAAATGCGGGGCTTACTGAAATATTGGTTCCGGCTGGGTATGTCACTGTTGCTTATGATCCGGTTTTCAAATTAAACAAGGAAGGAACCAAATACATTTCCTCTCCTTCAAAAACGCCTACGAAGATAAATGAACCAGGTTTGCCATTTTCTCTGGTTTTTAGGTCGGAACCGGGTACCGAGGATAAGTTATTGCGCATTGCATCATCTTATGAGTTTGCGTCAAAGCGGCGCATTCCTCCGCCAGATTTTGGACCTTTGTAATTAAACTTGAGAGATTTTTTCAATAGCAGTTGGTAAAGGCGACTGCGTGAATTATTGAAAATGTAAGAAATACGTCATCTCAAAATGTTCGTTATTGGTTATTACTAAAATTGAGGTTGAAGAGAATGTCTACTAATCTTAAGAATCGTCGTTGGGTTTTGATTAATTATCCTGAATCTATGCCAGAAGAAAAAAATTTCCGCCTCGATATAGATCTCGAAGTGCCAGAGCTCAAAGAAAATGAAGTACTGGTGCAAGCTAGTCATCTCTCAGTTGATCCTTATATGCGAGGGCGTATTAGTCCCACGAAAGGTTATACTCCTGGTGTTGAATTAGAAGGTTTAATGCCGGCAGGCGGGGTGGGCGAAATTATTGAGTCCCGTTCAGATTTATTTGAACCAGGTGATAAGGTTTTTTTGACAAATTTTGGTTGGCAGGAGTTTACTGCAGTAGAAGCTGGCGTCGTTGATAAGCTAGATGCTGATGTGGCTCCCATTCAAAGTTATCTGAGTTATATGGGAATGCCCGGTCTCACAGCATATTTTGGCCTTTTTGATGTGGCAAACGCTAAACCTGGTGACAATGTGGTAGTTTCAGCTGCGTCGGGTGCCGTTGGGCAGGTTGTTGGCCAACTAGCAAAAGCGCATGGATGCAGAGTCGTGGCTGTTGCCTCAAGCAGCCAGAAAATCGATTGGTGTAAAGAAATTGGATATGATGAGGGTATTAATTATAAAGAAGTAAAAAGTCTTTCTGATGAAATAAAAGCTGTTTGTCCGGGTGGGGTGGATGTTTATTTTGACAATACTGGGGGCCAAATAAATGATGCCATAATGGAAAATCTGAGTCTTAATGCTCGGATTGCCGTTTGTGGTGTAATTTCCCTTGCTGATAAGATTGGCAAGCCAGATATTGGCCCGCGATATTTGCGGCAGATTCTAATTGCGAGAGCCCGTATCCAGGGTTTTTTAGTATTTGATTTTATCGATCGTTA
>CAZXGI010000168.1:0-1583 GCA_964639965.1 uncultured Rhodospirillaceae bacterium | reverse complement strand
TACGCGAATGGTTGAATCAGAAAATTCATCAAAAAGGGCGCTTATTATCAGTCTCTGAGCTAGTCAACCAGGTTACAGGAGATAGTTTAAATCCCACCGTATTTCTTGATTATCTTAATACTAAATATCGTAAAATTTACAGACTGGATCAATAATTTTTCGTGGCATGGTCGTTCTCTAGTCAGGGCACCTCAAAAAACAAAAAAATATTTTAGGAGTTAAATATGCTTGAAGTTCCTGCGATTCTTCTTACTTGTGTAGCTATATTTGGTTACGTCAATAGCCGGTATTTAAAATTACCTTTGACTGTGGGTTTAGTCCTGATAGCGCTGATCAGTGCAATGCTAGTGGCATCTATTGATAGTTTTGCACCAGATGCAGGCATTACAAATAAATTAAAAGTTTGGCTGGAAGGCATTGATTTCAATAGAACATTGATGGAAGGGATGCTCAGTTTTTTGCTGTTTGCGGGAGCCCTCCATGTCAATCTTAAGGATTTGAGTGATTCTAAATTGCACGTAGCCACGCTGGCTAGTTTAGGCGTGATGATATCGACTTTAATTAATGGCCTTGGTTTTTATGGGCTCACACAGTTATTCGGAATTCATATAGATTTTTTGGTGTGTATTCTATTTGGTGTAATTGTATCACCGACGGATCCTGTTGCTGTTTTGGCGATGTTAAAACGTATCAAGGTGCCCGCTCGATTGGAAGCCACGATAGCGGGAGAAAGCCTGTTCAATGACGGTGTTGCGGTTGTTTTTTATTCGATGCTTGTGGCCGTAGCGTTTGGAGGCGTTGCAGGCGGAGAAGGGGATGCAATTGGAGCAAATGCCATATTTGGGTTCTTTGTCCGCGAAGCATTTGGAGGAGCTCTGTTAGGTTTAATATCAGGTTACGGTGCATTCCTGTTGTTACGCAAAATGGATGATTACATAGTTGAAGTTATTACGACACTCGCACTTGTAACAGGCGCCTACACTTTGGCATTACATCTCCACGTTTCTGGGCCCATTGCAATGGTTATTGCCGGAGTTTTTATCGGCAATACGGGTTTTCGGCTTGCTATGAGCGACGTGACAAAGACACATCTTGCGGCCTTTTGGCACCTTATAGATGAAATATTGAATGCTGTTCTTTTCGTGTTGATAGGCTTTGTGGTTATTATGTTGTCACATGAAGCGGAAGTTCTTATTTTGAGCTTTTTTGTAATTCTGGTCTCGTTAGTTGCGCGTTGGTCAGCAGTTTTCATTCCTATGATGGGCTTAAGTCCCGTGGCTGAGAAACAAAAAGGTGATATTATTATTTTGGCCTGGGCAGGGCTAAGGGGCGGGATTTCGGTGGCTTTGGCTCTAGCGTTGCCCCCAATTGCAGAAAAACCGATTATTTTAACAGCCACTTATGCTGTGGTTGTCTTCACAATTCTAATTCAAGGATTATCAATTGAATCGTTGATTAAGCGCATTCATGGCGGCCAAGAGAATTTAAATAATAATTTATAAAACAAAAAGTTGTATGGATCAAAGTATTTCAAATACCGCCAGTGATGAGTCGGGACTAAAATATTTTAATTGTGATACCTG
>CAZXGI010000167.1:0-1763 GCA_964639965.1 uncultured Rhodospirillaceae bacterium | reverse complement strand
AACCTAACCCTTCGGCACTGGGGTATGACTGTAAAACAAAAAACTCTGGAACAGCAAAAAATGCAATCAAAAAAACTAGAGGCACTGCTGCAACTATATACATCATTATTTTATATGGCATATGAAATCCTTAATGATTAGTAAGATTGTCGATCTAAACACTTTTGTGGTGTGCTTACAATGGTGTGCTTCTCAGAGGTTTCTTGCCAACGTACAAATCTATTTCACAGTTACCGAGAATTTTCAAAGAGTGATCATAATTGATCGCATCTTTTTCGCCCTTTAAATATAATGTTTTATTGGTATTAGGCCTTTTAAAAAACTCGATTCTGTTCTTATCAAAGAAAATAATTACAATTGATTTATTGAAATAACGAAGTTGTTTTTATGCAATATCTTCAGGATCTGATTTAACCTTTTCTATTTCCGAAGCATTATTGAGTATTCTTATTCCTATAAAAAGTGCAGCTATGAAAACAGTAAACCCGGATAGACCCATCGCAAACTTGAGACCAATGAACTCCGCCAAAAAACCAATGGCCAATGAACCAATCGCTGGTATACCTACTGATATAGCTAGTGCTATACTGATAACACGAGCCCTATATTGATCAGCAACTACATTTTGTATCAGCGTCATAATAGCTAGGTCCGTCGCCACCACAACACCTCCCAAAATTGCCGCGATTACTAGAACTAAAGGCATGTAAGTACTGAAAACAAATACAATGATCGTTACACCTGCGATCCCAGCCCCATAAGCACATACTTTTGTTAACCCTTGAGTGCGTCCACGCCTCGCTATAAGTAGCGCAACCAATAAAGCCCCTATCCCCTTTGCCGCAAATAGGTTTCCTAAACCTTGCTCGTCAAGACTAAATAGGTTTTCAGCAAAACCGGACATCAAATTTTGGTATGATCTTAAACAAAATGCAAAAAATAATGACAAGCCCATAAGCATCAGCAGATGTCGACTTTCTGCCACATATGTAATCCCACTCTTGAGGTCCCCTATTACATCCAGCACCAAATTATTTCTCGCAATGTTCTTAGATATAACTGGTTTCATATTTACCCTGCTAACCCCAACAAGCATAAAACAATTTGCAAATGCGAATGTCGCGTACCCCAATGCTGCGCCTGCTGTTGGATCTAAAACACTATTACCAAACGCTAAAATGGACCCACCTATTATTGGGCCCGTAAAACTTGATGTATTATATGTGGTGGTATTCATCCCAATTGCGGCTGATATATCTGACCTCTTTACCATTTGGGGTATCAACGCCTGACGAGATGGAAAGTCAAAAGCGAAGAATATTCCCTGTATAATTGTAAAAATAAGCATTAGTGAAGGTGTAAGAACGCCAAAATAAATAACAATTGCAATAGACGCGGCGAGAATAATTCCGACAATAAGAGCTACTATAGCCGTGCGCTTCTGACCAAAACGATCAGAAATAGCGCCAGCAACAGGCCCAAAAAAAAATACTGGAGCTAAATAACCAAACCCAATTGCGCCTAACCAAGCTGGCGATTGAGTTAGATGAAATATTAGCCATTGAGAGGAAATTACGTATATCCATACCCCATTTGATGAGACGAGATGGCCATACCAATAAACTCGATAGTTACGGGAAGATAACGCTCGCCCAATACCACCAAAATACTGGCCCCATGATCTCTTGGAAGTCATTTAAAATGAGTGACCCTTTAAACTAGCCAAGTCAAACGCTTTCCACAAAGCTGCAAAAGTAGTTAAA
>CAZXGI010000166.1:0-2008 GCA_964639965.1 uncultured Rhodospirillaceae bacterium | reverse complement strand
GGCCAAGAGGAATTTTTAAGTCATAAGCTGAACTTGAAGCAGTCAACATCATTCCTCCGACCAGAAAAAAAAACCCGGTAATTCCTCTCGAAAAAATTGTTTTCCATATTTTTTTGTTTTGCTTTTTCATGATTCTCCTCTTATGTGATGGTCTTGACCAGCTTTAGTATGTTTTAGGAATCCTGAGCTTTTCACTCAATTTTCTTATATCCTTATTTTTATTGCTTAATATTAAGGGTTTTCTGATATTAAAACAATGAAATGGTTAGTGATGTATTTGTATTTTAATAAGAAACTTTATGATATAGTTTATCGGTGCAACTGTTTTAGCCATAGGAGCTTATGCAAATGGTATCAACTGATTTCACGTGGATCATCCCAAACACACGCTGGTACGAGAAAAGATATTGGAACCATATTCCTTATGTAGAAGGCATATTAACAGCTGTCTTACGTAGGGAAGGTTTCAGTGTAAATGTTATTGATGCTAACGTTGAAGATTTATCTCACGAACAGTTATTTGCCCGAATAGCTAGCTTAGCCCCAACCATTGTGGGCGTCAGTTGTATGAGCGTTGAGTATAAGAGAAACTCTCACTCTTGTTTTGATCTTGTTAAGAGCGTTAGCCCTCATATAACAACGATTATGGGAGGTGTTTACCCTTCCATTTCGAAAGATGCTGCCTTTAGTGACAAAAATATTGATTATTTAGTGGTTGGAGAAGGCGAAGAAAGACTGCCAAAGTTAATCCGTGCAATTCAGGCATCAAGTGGGTTTAAAAATGTTGATGGACTTATGTATCGTGAAAACGGTGAAGTTATTGATATCCCACAAAATAGTGTAGGAATTGAGAACCTAGACTCAAATCCATTTCCTGACTATAGTGATTACGATATGCCAAAGCTGATGAACTGGGGAGCAAAGTATGTTCACCAATTTCAGTACAAACAGTTTCCAGTTGGTGTAATGATGACCTCCAGAGGTTGCCCTTATAGGTGCACTTACTGTGCAGCCGGAAAAGATTTAAACCCAATTAATGACAGAAAAAATGTTAGAACCCGATCTCCAGAAAGCATTTTGGCTGAAATTGAATATATGCGTGAAACCTACGGTATGCGCGAATTGATAATGGTCGATGATAGCCTTTTAATTCCATCTGAACGTGCAATAGGATTTATGAAGGGTATGGCAAAAAGACGTGAACAAGGTTCTGACCTTATTTGGAAATCAATCAATTTAGATATTCGCCATGTTAATGAGGAAATATTAGACTGGATGAAAGCTAGCGGATGTTACCAGTTATCTTTTTCACTTGAATCAGGATCAAAAAACACACTGAAGCGTATGAAAAGAGGCTACAGTATGAAAAAAGGTATCCAAATGCTGAAGGCTATGAGAGAAAGAGGATGGGAGGAAATCTGCTCAAACTTTATTATTGGACTTCCTGGCGATACTTGGGATGATATCAGGGAAACATTCGATTTTGCTGATAATTTAAGAAGGGATGGGCTATTGGACTATGTTCTCTTCTCAATTGCCACCCCGCTTCCCGGAACCGAGTTGGCGGATACAGCCATGGAAGCAGGTTATCTACCAAAGGACTTTGATCCTAATGAGTTTTATGGTTTTGGTAAGGGAATGATTACTACGGAGCATTTTACTCCTATGGAACTCCAAGTTCTGAGAGCCTATGAATGGGATAGAATCAATTTCAAATCAGAAGAGGATAAAATCAGGACCGCTCGAATGCTAGGAATTACCTTAGAAGAACTCGAGGTTTGGAGGCAGGAAACTAGAAGAGGGACTGGTGTTCAAGTTTCCTCAGCAGATACTACAGATGTCAAACACAAAAAAGACCCAACATTAATCGAATTGGCTACATAAGCCTAATTTAGATAGATTTATACTTTGGAGCAGCAAAAGCTTCAACCTCTTTAGCCCTAATGGCAGCTGCCCATACCCCGTTTTTCGAGATATTTCTGATGGTAATCTTCTGCAATATAGTATT
>CAZXGI010000165.1:0-2024 GCA_964639965.1 uncultured Rhodospirillaceae bacterium | reverse complement strand
CAGTATTAGATTGCAAACCATTAAACCTAACCAGATTATTGTTGTAGACGGCAGCGAGCCCAATATTAAAAATGTGATTGACGAATTTAATGATCTTAATATTTCATATTTACGTGTTTTTCCACCTTCATTAGCCAAGCAAAGAAATGCGGGGGTCGCTGTAATTGATAAAACAATATCATTAGCCGGGTTTCTCGACGACGATCTCGAACTGGAGCCCGATTCTACCGAAAAAATGTTATCTTTTTGGGATATCACCGACAAGAAAACAGGCGGGGCCGGATTTTCAATCATTAATCAACCAGTAGCATTTGCTAACCAACTTAGCAGTTTATTTTATATTGATCACCCAGAACCAGGGCGCGTTCTAAAATCTGGTTTCCAATCACAAATTCCACCCCTTAGTGAGACTGTGGAAACGGATTGGATATATGGTGGGGCAACTATCTGGAGGCGCTCGGTAATTGAAGAGTTTGCTTATGACGATTGGTACATCGGACATGGCTACTTGGAAGACGTTGACTTTAGTTATCGCGTCAAACAGGCCTATAAATTATATATCGTTGGCAGTGCCAATGTTTATCACTACACGCGGCCAATTAGGGGGACAGCAGAATACACGATCGGTAAACAGCAAATCGTAAATCGATTTTATTTTGTAAAAAAGATAGGTCATTTTTCAAGATTTGCCTTCTTATGGGCTTTGTTTGGACAATTATTATTTAACGTGATTTCCAGCATATACCAATTAAATACCGCCGGTTTTAGGCGAGCTCTCGGAAATATTGTTGGCTTGTTTACATTAGTGATAAATAAAAACCAACAGATTGGCGGGTTTTACAAATAAACATTGGGGATATAACACTTTTGAACGGCTTATCCAGTTTTTGGTTTTTCTAAAACCACAACCATCAAGCTAGCGGACAACCATATTGTTGCAATCCACCAAGCTTGCCAAGTACCATAACTCAAATTTGCAATAACCATCAGTGTCAAGAATAACCCAAAAGCCATGGCAGTTTCAAATTTTGATCTATAGGTTTTTACAGCAGAACTTATAATATACACACCCAATCCCAAATAAAGAATTATCCCCAGCAAGCCAAGCTCCAACCATATTTGCAGAATAGCACTGTGAGGATGGAGGGGTAATGCCTGTCCAAACCGTTTGCCACTAACTGAATATACCTGATCTTTCCCCCCAGGCATATGCTTGGATGCGTTTAAGCCCCAACCCAAGAAAACTTTTTGATCAATTTTTCTCGCCGTAAACTGCCATATTTTAATTCTGTGCATAGCCGAAGGATTTGATTTAACTAATTCAGTTATATGGCTATGAACGTCATCAAGATGGTTAAAAGCAAATGGTAACGCTAAACCAACAAAAACTAAAATAGCGGCACCAAAAAATGCGAGCCTGCGACCAAAAAACTTGATTGCAAAGGCTCCTATTATTCCACAAATAAGCGCTATTGTACCACTAGCAAATCCAATTAAAATTGACACAAACATAATAACAGAAAATCCGAGTAAAATAATTAAAGTCGCACGTTTTTTAGTTTGATTCTCAATAGATGTTTTATATTCCGCTAAACTCAAGGGCCACACAAGTGCACATAAAATTACAACCACAGCGTTAAGCCAGAAAAATTCATCTGGATAATGAATAGGGACAGTTCCTTTCAAAATCGTATATATAGGGTGTTTTATATAAATTTCCAAAATCAATAGCACTAACACAAGAAAAAATCCGAAAAAAAGTCCTCTAAAAGCAATCTGCCTTTCTGCAATATTTAGACTTCGAAAAATCGCAAATAATAGACCTCCCGCAATAAAATTACCGGTTAATTTTCCAGATCCAACAAATGCAGACCTGACATCAATAGACCAAAAAACGCTGATAAAAGCCCATATACAAAAGGTAAATAAAAAGATCACAAGGGGGGTTTTTGGCCATTTTATTAGTCGCTGTTGAAATCTCATAATCAAGAATCCAACTAGCCCACCTAAAATAACAAGCGGCG
>CAZXGI010000164.1:0-2348 GCA_964639965.1 uncultured Rhodospirillaceae bacterium | reverse complement strand
AAAAACCTGCAACGCTACCAGACTCAAGAAAGTATAGTAAAACCCTTGCATTTCTGGAGTTAAATAGAGGGATATTAAATACAAGGTGATGGGTCCTGCAAACAAGAGCCACACTTTACTTAATAATGCATATGCTATAGCCCGATCAACAGCAAACCATCTTAATAACTTAACAATATGCTCCATGCGGCTTTATTCCCTTCTCATAGTTTGGTGAAGTCTCATGTAGTTCGGTTTGCAGTATTCAAAAGCCATAATTGGTTCTGGAATCTAAATTAACTTCGAGGCTTGGAGATGTTCGATATGCGTTTCTGAGACCATACGCCGGCAAGCCATCTCCTTGAATGCCGTCAAACATCTCGTGTTGCGCTACATTGAACAACGACAACCATGCCTTGACCTTGTGAATGTTGACCAGACCTCACTACCTTACCAGATTTAAGATTCAGTTTTCATAGTTCATGCTTGTTCTTGAAATCTGTATTGTTACCGATACTATCGGTCGACACCTCAATCTCCTATGCGGTCTTTCGGTCTTATGATGGTCTCGCCCCCAATGCTCAATTATAATCTTCGTTTTTTCTTTTCCTTCTACGGATGATTTAAGGTTGCGTGTTGAGAATTCGACCATCACCCTCCATGGGGCTGTCATCATTTTTTAATATGATTAGAGCTGAAAAATTACACGAGAATTCCCTAAGGGCTGATGTGCTTTGATGGGATTTAAAAAAATATTAAAATTACTTTTTAATTTTATTTCTTATTCGGTAGCAAGCCCTCAGGAAAATACGCCATGTGATATTTCTCAACCGTAAAAATAGGTAGAAACGCATGGTAAGATTCAAGGTTTTGGCGATAAATGATGTTAAAGAAAAAAATATCCGGTCAGATATGGAAAGATTCTGAAGTGCATAAATCTTGAGACCCTCAATAGATTTTTCATAGGCCTTACCTATGTTTGTTAGCGCAATTGTTCCCGATAGGTATCTTTGCCGAGTCATAAAGTCTTGGATGAGCAGAGGGGGGAAGTATTTTATGAATTTGTTAGAAGTCATGAGCTGTTTTGTCTGATTAGATATATCCATGATCGCTTCCGGATTTGTTCGATACATATTTGAACCACTTTCGGATGAAAGAAGAAATTGGCCTAGGGGTTCAGGTATAAAACAGACCCCGTAGTTTAGCGCTAAAAGCAAACTGAGAAAGATGTCCTCATAATGTTTTAGATAAGGGAAGCCGCCTATTTTTTTCAAAATGTCCACTCGCAAAAGAGTGGTGGCTAACATGAACACCAACTCTTTTTTAGTGATAGCGTTCAGCATTTCTTCAGGTGGGATGAAGTGCGGGGAGCTTGAGAGGTAAGGAGGTTCAGGTACGGTTGGTAATTTATTTCCGTGGTCATCAACACGTAGGCATAACGAAGTGCATAATCCTGCTTGAGGATATTGGCCCAGCAATTTCATCGATTTTTCATAAAATCTAGGGAACATATGATCTTCAGCGCTTCCACCATGTAGATAATCGCCAGTGACCAGTTCTAGGCATCGATTTTGGGTAAAGTTCACACCTCGGTTTTGTTCGTTTTTATATGCTTGAATTATTGGATATTTTTGAGCAAAGCTTTCTATGATCTCAAAGCTGTTATCTGTTGAGCCGTCATCGACAATAATTATTTCTTTAGGCTGGAAGGATTGATTAAGGATGAGCTCTAATCCTTTCGGTAGTTCAGAGGCCTTATTATAGATGGGCATTATTACTGATAAAGTGAGCGGATTCAAATTAGAGACTCCTAAGATGCAGAAAACATTTTTAATTATTAAAAAACTGCTTAAACTATAGGTGTTTTTTGACCTGAAAATACTCCAGAAGGGGCTATTTTAGTATCTCTGTAGGATCAACAATCATATTTTCCAAGAACTCTTCTCGACTCAGGAAAGGGTACAGGTCTTCAATCGGCTTGGATATTATCGTTCCATCCGGTTTTTTCAATGAAGAAACTCTGGGGATCAAAGGTTGATTTTCTCTCATAATGATTTCACATACTACAGGTCCAGGTGTTTGTAAAATGAAATCGATTTTTGCATTTAGCTCTTCCGTATTGGCGATCTGGACAGCAGGAAGCCCGTAGGCGGTGGCAATTTTAATTATATCAGGACAGGTTACCCCGGAACTCTTCTCAGCACCAACAAACCGGCCAAAATGATTTTGTTGAGTAGCTTTGATTGTAAGATAACCTTTATTGTTTAACACAAATAGCTTAATGGGAAGATTGTAATGGACAATAGTTTGCAACTCCTGAATATTCATTTGCAACCCTCCATCACCACTAATGCAAATTGTATTTTTTC
>CAZXGI010000163.1:0-2463 GCA_964639965.1 uncultured Rhodospirillaceae bacterium | reverse complement strand
TTTTGGAGTCCGCATATCAGCGGATGTCAGCGATTGCATTCGGGTAATACCCTTATCGCAGAAGGGGGGAAAGGCTGTATCTTTGAAGTAACACCAGATGGCGAGGTCGTATGGGAATATATTAATCCATTTTATGGACCTCACCCGGCACTGCCAGGTGAAATAAACTGGGTATTCCGCGCCAAAAGATATACAGCTGAATCATCTGAAATCGGTGGCCGAGTTTGATTCAAGCCTAGGATCTCAAGAATCCTTCAAGACGTTCTTTTATAAGGAACTCTGCATCAACGATAATTCTTTCAATCAGCTCACGACAACTTGGGATATCATCAATTAAACCTGCAACCATTCCACATGACCAAGCTCCTGCATTCATATCCCCATCAACCATTATCTTTGGATAAACCCCCGAAACCAAATCAAATAAATCCTCAAATTTCAGCGCAGCACCCTTCTCGCGTTCCGTTTCAAGAATTTGCTCTACAGCTTTATTTGATAGTACGCGCTCTGTGTTTCGTAATGGCCGCATAACAAGGCGAGTATCGAGTTCGCTTGCCGCGACAATTGATTTTTTTACTCGATCATGAACAGGGGCTTCCCGAGTAGCGATGAATCGCGTACCCATATTTATTCCATCGGCACCCATGGCAAGAGCGGCGACTAAACTACGAGCATCAGCCATACCACCTGAGGCAACGAAAGGTATTGTTAATTCATCGGCGGCTCGCGGAAGCAAAATCATATTAGGAATATCATCTTCACCGGGGTGGCCACCACATTCAAAACCATCTACTGAAACGGCATCACACCCAATTGACTGGGCCTTTAAAGAATGGCGCACCGACGTACATTTATGAATGACTTTAACTCCAGCATCTTTGAGCCGGGGCAAATGTTCTTCAGGATTTCGACCCGCTGTCTCCACAATCGTCGCACCGCTTTCTATAATGGCTGATATATATGAAGGGTAGTCGGGTGTATCAATACTAGGCAAGAACGTAAGGTTAACGCCAAATGGTTTATTCGTTAGTTTTCTGCATTTTGTTATTTCATTAGATAAATCGGCCGGAGATTTTTGAGTCAGGCCCGTAATAATCCCCAAACCGCCAGCGTTGGAAACTGCTGCAGCTAACTCTGCTAATCCAACATAGTGCATGCCACCTTGGATAATTGGGTATTTGATTCCAAACAATTCGGTAATTCTGGTTTTCATTTATATCCTCATTCCAATTTATTGATTAGAAAGTTAAAAGCAGACCTCACTTGAGTTTGTCTCAGTTAAAATATTTTTGCGTTCTGTTAGCAAATGCAACAAGTGAAAGCATTACAGGAACCTCTACAAGTACTCCAACAACTGTGGCTAGTGCCGCCCCGGAATTTAAACCAAACAAGCTTATGGCGACTGCGACGGCTAATTCGAAAAAATTAGATGTTCCTATAAGAGCGCATGGCGCCGCCACATTAAATGGTAATTTCCATAAATATGCGGTACCGAAGGCCAGAAAAAAAATGCCGTAGGATTGAATAAATAAAGGAACGGCGATGAATGCAATTACGCCAGGACGTTCAATGATAACATGGCCTTGAAAACCAAACAGGAGAATTACTGTCATTAACAAGGCCAATATGGATAACGGTTTAACATGTTTCGTAAATTGTGTTAGGGTTTTACTTCTGTCACCGTGATTAGCTTTGGCCATTAGTCTTGATCGAGTAATAATCCCCGCCAGCAGCGGAACAACAACATAGAGAAAAACCGATAGAATGAGAGTCTGCCATGGAACTTTAATATTTGTTACTCCAAGCAAAATAGCAACAATGGGTGCAAAAGCAAAAACCATAATAATATCGTTCAAAGACACCTGAACTAAAGTGTAGGTTGCATCGCCCTTGGTGAGTTGGGACCATATAAATACCATAGCTGTGCAAGGAGCCGCCCCGAGAAGAATCAACCCGGCCATATATTGAGCAGCATCTGCTGGATTAATTAAATCAACATAAATTACTTCAAAGAAAAGCAGGCCCAAAGCTGCCATTGTAAAGGGTTTAATTAACCAATTGACAATAAGCGTAACAAATAGAGCTTTAGGGCGATTGCTAATATTTTTAAGACTAGAAAAATCGACGTTAACCATCATGGGGTAAACCATGCCCCAAATTAAAACGGCGACAATTAAATTAACGGATGCATATTCCAGACTCGCCAAGAATTCGAATAGTACGGGAAAAATATTTCCCAGTAGGACACCTGCGCCAATACATAAGGCAACCCAAACGGATAGCCATTTTTCAAAATAACCAATGTCGTTCAACTTGTTATCCATCTTTGGAATGTGTTTTTTCATAAGTGAACCCTTGGCTATTCTATTACAAAAAAAGCTAAAATGTGAACATGGAGGAGGGGAAGGGATTCGAACCCTCGATACGCTATTAACGCATACACGCTTTCCAAGCGTGCGCCTT
>CAZXGI010000162.1:0-2599 GCA_964639965.1 uncultured Rhodospirillaceae bacterium | reverse complement strand
TTAGTCCTGGGCATTCTATCTTGGAAACTTACAATTAAACAAAGACAGACAATGCTAAAAAAAGTTATCGGACTGATGAGTGGGACTTCAATGGACGGCATAGATGCTGCCTATTTGAAGACTGACGGAAAGAGAAAAGTCGAACTCGGAGAGTCGATTACTTTGCCTTTTAATCAAAATTTAAGGCAAAAATTAACAAAAGTTATTTCATCCAATTTTGAATTGAAAGCATTGGAAAGACAACTCACAGAGGCACATGTTGATGCTATTACTCACTTAAAAAATGAAATGATTACTGTAGGAGATGATATAGACTTGATTGGTTTCCATGGACATACGATTTTGCATGATCCAAATAATAAAAGAACTTTACAAATTGGCGATGGGAAACTGCTAGCAGAATTGATAGGTGTAGATGTAATCTGTGATTTTCGCAGCAATGATGTGTTACATGGTGGACAGGGAGCACCATTTGCTCCCCTATACCATAAAGTATTGGCTGCTAATTTAGAAAAACCTCTGACGATTTTGAATCTCGGCGGCGTGGCAAATATTACATGGCTAGGTGATGGTGGAAAAATATTAGCTTTTGATACAGGTCCAGGTAATGCTTTGATAGACGATTTTATGAATCTGCGGTTGGGCAAAAAAATGGATTTTGGAGGCAATTTGGCTATGTCTGGTAAAGTCGACAAAAAAATCTTAGAAAATTTTTTAGAGCATCCTTACTTTTCAAAGAGTGCTCCAAAATCACTTGATCGCAACCAATTTGAGTTGTCTCCTGTTTCGAAATTATCTGATGCAGATGGAGTTGCTACTCTCTGCGCATTTACAGCTGAAGCCGTAGCAGATAGTTTCAAAATTGTCCCAAAAAAACCTAAGATTTTGCTTGTTACTGGAGGAGGGAGACACAATCTTGCCCTAATGCGGGAGTTAAAAAACAGACTTGGAGTAGAGGTACAACCTGTAGAGAATGTGGGATGGAAGGGGGATGCTTTAGAGGCTCAAGCATTTGGTTATTTAGCTGTGCGAAGCCTGTTGGGATTATCCTTGTCACTTCCTTCTACAACAGGAGTTGATCTTCCTTTAAGTGGCGGGGTTCTTTTTCGGGCTTCTTCAAAAAAAAACGATTACAAATGAATAATATTAAGAGTTTTGAACACAAAATATTTAATTAAAATTTTTTAAATGATACGTAATAGACAAAATTTAAATTCGATCTATTTGCACAACATGTCTGCATTGGAAATTGTGAATATCATGAACGCTGAGGATGCAAAAATCGCTGAGATTGTGAAACATTCACTTCCTGAAATTGCTAAAGCTGTGGAACTGATTGAGAAGCGTTTAAAAGAGGGAGGTCGGCTTTTTTACGTTGGAGCGGGTACGAGTGGACGCTTAGGAGTAATTGATGCTTCAGAATGTCCACCGACATTCGGTACACATTCTGAAAAGATTCAAGGGATTATGGCTGGGGGAGAAAAGGCCTTAGTAAATGCCATAGAAGGTGTGGAAGATGATAGCATTGCCGGAGAATCAATAATAAGAAACAAAAAAGTTGATAAGCGAGATGTGATCGTAGGAATTTCTGCAAGTGGTAAAACCCCATTTGTTTTAGCCGCCGTTGAATATGCAAGTAAGCAAGGTGCAGCTACCATCGGTCTTACGTGCAATTACTCGTCACTTTTAACAGATTGTGTTGATGTTGGTATTTTAATTTCTGTCGGGGTAGAAGTTCTTGCCGATTCAACAAGGTTAAAAGCAGGGACAGCGCAGAAAATGGTTTTGAATATGTTCAGTACAGCAACAATGGTTCTTATGGGGAAAGTATATCAAAATAAAATGGTAGATTTGCAGGTGAACAACAAAAAACTGTTGAAAAGAGCTTTGGGAATGGTGTCTGATCTTGGGGAAGTTACTTCTGAAACAGCATATAAACTTCTGACCGAATCCGGTAATCACGTAAAAACGGCGGTGGTTATGGCCAAACTTGGTATAAATACCAAAGAAGCAAAGCAACGACTTCGAACAGTAGATGGTAAATTGAACGAAATTATATAAATTTTTGAGGTGACGGGAATCGAATCTGCACCACCAAATTGTCTATAAATAGTTGAAATTATGAGATAATATTAGTCATCAAAAAAAACTAATGGGACAGGTATGAATTGTCAAGCCTTGATATTAGTGGTTTCAAGGCATAAAAAATGGGATGGTGGAGGTGGCGGGAATCGAACCCGCTCCACCAAAATGGCTGTAAATATATGAAATTAAAGAATAATTATAGAATACTAAAATTAGTAATGGGACAGGTATAATGGGACAGGTTTTTATTTGTACATTTATTAGGTATCGCCAAATATATGATTCCGATATTATTGCCAGATTTTATGTTTACCTATCATAGATAAAACCTCGCTACTATCTAAATCTACACCTGCTTCCTTCCTCATATTTATAACTTCTTGGTCGTTAAGGAAATCGGTAACCAAATCGGCATTGTTAGCCTCACCCATATCCCATACTCTTGTCTCTTCATCGTTGGTACATGCGAACATCATTTTATATTCATATTTATCCATGTACGGTTGTAATTCGT
>CAZXGI010000161.1:0-2614 GCA_964639965.1 uncultured Rhodospirillaceae bacterium | reverse complement strand
AGTCCTATGTGCCAACAGTCGAGTCGCGCTTACAAGTTGGGCCAAGAGCTATAAAAATATGAAAATTGCTTTTAATGCCACCTGCTTTAACAACAATCCTTCTGGGGCGAGGAATAGGTTTATAGGAATCTATGAACAATTATTTAGACGTCTCCCGGAAGATGAGTTTTTTGTTTTTGAACCGAAGGATTGCAGTATTTCCGATTGGTTCCCGCCCTTGCCAAATGTGCGTTTTATTCAAACAGGACAACTCAGTGAAAGTTCTCTTCAAAGATACCTGAAAGGTTGGTTTTTTTGGAATCGAGCGCTTAAGAAAATTAATCCGGATATTTTTGAAACATTTCATTTACCTCTGATCAAATCACCAGCGGGGCGAACAATTTTGACCTTTCATGATATTAGATATGTGAATATTCCTCATATGCACTCCCCATTGCGATGTCTATTTAGTCGAAAGGTTGTTAGATCGGCTTTAGAAAAATCTGACATTGTAGTCACAGTGTCCAATACCATTAAGGAAGAACTTTTAGATATTTATCCTAAAGGAAATATCAGCGTGGTTTATAATGGTATTGATAAGAGACCTTATAACGTTCTTTCAAATGATGATTTGTCGAAAGTTAGAAAAAAATTTGCCTTGCCTGAGAGGTTTTTGCTAAGCGTGGGACGATTTGAAAAAAGAAAAAATTATCCGCGTCTCTTAAAAGCTCTAAGTCTTTTAAACAAAAATGGTCATAATTTATATCTGGTCATCGTAGGGAATGACGGCGATGACTTGAATACCAGTCTTGAGCAAATTAATATTTTGAATCTTTCCAATAATGTAAAGATTTTAAAGGATATTAGTGCTCATGATATCAATAGTTTATATCGTCTTTGCTCTTTATTGGTCTTTCCCTCAATTTACGAAGGCTTTGGATACCCGATTCTTGAGGCCATGGCTGCACAATGCCCAATGGTTGTCAGCGATTTGCCTGTGTTTAGAGAAATAACTGAAAACCAGTTTTTATATTTCGATCCAAACGATACCGAATCCATCGCGGAGGTTATTTGGAAAGTCTACGATTCCGCATTAGAACAGAAGCGCATGGTTGATTACGGCTTAACAAGAGTGGATATGTTTAACTATAACAACATAGCCCAAGATTTAGAGAAAGTTTACCGTCAATAGATGAATTCCCAGCTAAACTTAATCAGCTCATCTAGGTAATCCTTTACCTGTTGTGCCTGCAGACATTGGAGGCCAATGATCATCTTCTTTATTTCGTGGTATTATCGGGTAGTAAAAAGTCTTCCATTAGGTATATGTCCATCACGGGATTTATGGATATAAAAGAAAATGTAGACCAAGAGACCGTAAATGGTTTTGGCGAAGAGTGGAGGAAATTTGACCAGTCCGAGCTTCCTGAACATGAGCTCGTTGAGCTTTTTGAAAGTTATTTCTCGATTTTTCCATGGGACAAGTTGCCTGAAAATGCAGAAGGATTTGATGTCGGGTGTGGAAGTGGGCGGTGGGCAAAGCTAGTGGCCCCTCGCGTTGGACGGTTACATTGTATTGAGCCTAGTGCTGCACTGGAGGTTGCTAGAAAAAACTTGATTCAATTTGATAATTGTACATTTCACAAGGCAATTGTGAATGCAATGCCTATTGAGGATGCCGGTATGGATTTTGGCTATTCGCTAGGTGTGTTGCATCATATTCCTGATACTCAAGCCGGGATTGATGCATGCGTAAATAAGCTCAAAACCGGCGCCCCATTCCTTGTTTACCTTTATTATGCTTTAAATAACAGGCCATCTTGGTATCAAATTGCTTGGCGCGTAAGTGATGTCTTGCGTCGCCTGATTTCATCTTCTCCGCATAGAATAAGGTATATTGCCAGCCAAATTATTGCGACTTTAGTATACTTACCATTAGCCAGGCTATCTGCAATAATGGAAAAAATTGGTTTTAATGTTAGTAATATTCCATTGAGCAATTATAGGAATCGAAGTTTTTACACAATGCGTACGGACGCTTTGGACAGGTTCGGCACTAAGTTGGAACAACGTTTTTCTCGTGATCAAATCAAGGCCATGATGGAGAAGGCTGGTCTTGAGCGGATTAGATTTTCTCCAGTTGAACCTTTCTGGTGTGCTGTGGGCTATAGATGTTCTAAAGATAATTCAAAGAATATTTAATGTGCGGCTTTGTTGGATTTATTGGGGGAATTGTACCGGGTGGTGTTGCCGGTAAGGAGTCCCTGCTTCACCGTATGGCGGATACTATAACGCATCGAGGGCCCGACCATGGAGGGTATTGGTGCGATGTGGATCAAAATATCGGCTTGGGTCATCGACGTTTATCCGTTATTGATTTGTCGCCAGCGGGACACCAGCCTATGCAGTCTCCTTGCAGCCGATATGTAATGGCCTTCAACGGTGAGGCGTACAACCACCTGTTGATGAGAAGAGCTTTAGAGACTAGCGGACAAGCACCCGTTTGGCGTGGCCATTCGGACACTGAAACGTTATTGGCCGGATTCGATGCCTGGGGTATAGAAGAAACAGTAAAGCGGACCATCGGTATGTTTGCCTTTACCGTGTGGGACAGGCAGACTCGAACGCTTACCCT
>CAZXGI010000160.1:0-2615 GCA_964639965.1 uncultured Rhodospirillaceae bacterium | reverse complement strand
TGGTGCATCAGTTGATATCTCAAGGTTATATGGTTAATGTCCTTGATCGTAATATTTGTCCTGATGAGTTTTCAGAGAAAACTAAATGGGTGACCAGTGAGTTTACTAACAGTGAAAACCTGAAGAATATTCTTGATGATGCTGAGGTGGCTTACCATCTGATTTCGAGTACAGTTCCGGGAGATGATACTGTTGACCCAATCAAAGAGCTATCGGAGAATATTTTTTCAACAATTGCGTTCCTTGAGATGTGTAAAAAATGCAATGTTAAGCGAGTTGTGTTTGTTTCATCTTCGGCTGTATATGGTCAGCAATCCGTAATGCCCATCTCAGAAAGCGCTGAAACCAATCCTATAAGCTCACATGGGATACAAAAGTTGACGATTGAAAAGTATTTACTGCTTTATCAGTTTTTACACGGTATTGACATTCGCATAATACGACTTTCAAATCCCTATGGGCCTGGCCAGGACCTGTCCGGAAGGCAGGGGTTTATAGCCATTGCTATTGGTCAAATAATTAAGAATGAGCCGGTTCTATTGCGTGACTCTGGTCTACCCATCCGTGACTTTATTTATATAGACGATGTTTCCAGATCCCTTGCTTTAGCGGGAATTGTAGAGAATGCTCCTTCCATACTTAATTTGGGTTCTGGTAAGGGCTACTCGCTAAAGCAGATTGTGCAAATGCTTATTGAAATTACAGACAGTCAAGTTTTGACGGTGTCAGGGAAATTGAGGAAGGTGGATATTAGTGAAAGTGTTTTAGATGTTTCTCAGGCAGAGCGCGCTCTTGATTTCAAGCCTCAGTTTTCCATATATGATGGGCTTGTGAAAACATTGCAGCATCATGGTATGTAAATGCTGAAGATTAAGACGAAGCTTTGATTATAATTGATCTCCTGCTTTGACTGAGAAGGAACAGAAGTTGTTGCGGTGGCCGATTTGGCAATTTGCTAAAACATGTAACAGTGTTTTTGATTTTCCGTTCCTGCTAGTATTCCACCTTTGACCGTTTAGTAGAAAGTGAAACTTTTTTCTGGAGAACCTTTCTCGATGAGTGTGTTTTTGGTGTTGCCGGTGGCAGCCGGTCTTACTTTGCTATTGACTGGCTTTTTCCGACGTTATGCACTGTCACATAATCTGCTTGATATCCCAAACGTACGAGGTTCTCATAGTGTCCCAACACCAAGAGGGGGAGGTGTTTCTATAGCCATTACTTTTTTATTGTTGGTTCCTGTATTTGGCATAAAGGGAGATCTACCTTTTGCAGTAATTTGTGCCATGTTGGGAGGAGGTTTCTGTGTTGGATTAATCGGATTCATTGATGATCATAAGCATGTTGCGATCAGTTGGCGTTTATCAGCCCATTTTATGGGTGCTATTTGGGCAATGTATTGGTTCGGTGGTTTCCCATCGGTGACAGTATTTGGCGTTGTTCTAAATTTAGGGTGGATTAACAACCTACTTGCTGTGGTATTTTTGGTTTGGCTTTTAAATTTATATAATTTTATGGATGGTATTGATGGTATTGCGAGTATAGAGGCTATCACAATTTGTATGGGTGCCAGTTTGTTGTATTTATTTCAAAGTGAGCCTCAAGCTTTTTGGTTGCCTCCCCTGTTATTGGCATTTACAGTGATGGGTTTTATGTACTGGAATTTTCCGCAAGCAAAAATTTTTATGGGTGATGCGGGTAGTGGATTCATAGGATTCATACTCGGTCTTTTTTCAATTCAGGCGGCATGGGAGTCCCCTAAAATGTTTTGGGTATGGATGATTCTATTGGGTGTGTTTATTGTGGATGCTACCCTCACCTTGTTTCAACGTATAATTAAAGGCGAAGAATTTTACAAGGCCCACCGTAAACATGCATACCAAGTGGCCGCACGCCAATATGGTTCCCATAAAACAGTTTCTCTGTTTATTGGTGCCATTAATTTTCTCTGGCTTTTACCGATGGCTTATCTAGTAAGCATTCAGTGGATCGATGGGGTTTTAGGATTAGTTATCGCCTTCACTCCTTTGGTGTGGTTGTTCTTGCATTTCCGAGATAAGTTGGTCGGGAGTGCATGATCCCTAGAAAATTGGTCGGAGGAATTAAAATAGATCCAACACTTATAGCGGCATCGAAAGAAGAAAGCCTGCCATAAGAAAGATGGCGATACTTTAGTTTTAGCTGGAGTTAGTCGAAAGAGGTTTACCAGGAATGGCTTTGCAGAGGCCATCTATTGCTCGTAAATATTAACATGCTAATGATAGTGGAAAATTGTATTGAATTTTAAAAATCAGTTAAGCGAAAATGGTGGCAAATTGCTCGAAACAGAGCTACCGGTTAAGCGAAAGCTTCTAGTCTTAGATGCAGCATGGGCATTTGAGGCAATTCTTGAGCGCAACCTTGAAGATTCTGTTACTTGTCGGGATTTGGATGGTTTTTTTGAGCATGTTTGGTCCGTTCATCCATTTGCTTCTCTGGTTACTTCTGAGCAATGGGCGAACAAGCATGGTAAGCCGGAACATCACCAGTTAAATACTTCTCATACATTTATAGAGGGAAAGGTGGGCCGTTTCAGTTTGTTGCGCAGGTTGCCACCGCTGAACTTTATTTTAAGCCAG
>CAZXGI010000159.1:0-2807 GCA_964639965.1 uncultured Rhodospirillaceae bacterium | reverse complement strand
TACTAATTGTTTTCCTTCTAAAAATTCTTCAGTATAGTCTTGTTTAATATGATTAATTTTTCTGGATTTACTATATTCTTTTATTTCATCTTGCACCTCGGGTGCAACAACAACTACTTTTGCTTTGGCAACTAATAGTTGGTTTATTTTTCTTACCGCAACCACGCCGCCGCCTACAACAAGACAATTCTGTCTTTGTAGTTTTATAAAAATTGGAAGATTATTCATCTGAATATTGGAAGAAGCAATTAATTCTGCAATTATGCTTTTGGTAGGGTAACACCTCTCTGACCTTGATATTTCCCCGATCTGTCTTTATATGATGTTTCACACTCCTCATCTGATTCAAGAAAAATGACTTGTGCTACACCTTCATTCGCATAAATTTTTGCTGGCAAATTTGTTGTGTTTGAAAACTCTAAAGTAACATGTCCCTCCCATTCTGGTTCTAAAGGAGTTACATTAACGATAATACCGCATCGTGCATAAGTTGATTTTCCTAAACAGATAGTAAGCACATTCCTTGGAATCCGAAAGTATTCAACCGTTCTTGCTAGTGCAAAAGCATTAGGAGGTATTATGCAATGATCGTTTTTAATATCGACAAAACTATTAGGATCAAAATTTTTTGGGTCGACAGTTGCTGAATGAACATTAGTAAAAATTTTAAACTCATCTGAACAACGAACATCGTAACCATAACTTGAAGTACCGTAAGATATTAGTTGTTCTTTACCATTTTTTCTAACTTGAGATGGTTCAAATGGCTCTATCATATTATATTCTTTTGCCATCTTTCTTATCCAAAAATCACTCTTTACACTCATCTTAATATCCCTTTAATTATTCTCAATAACTATCTTTGGAAATTTATTAGTATAATCTTTTGCTTGTAATGAAATCTTTGCTGCAACATTTCTTGCAATATCTCGGTAGTTCTTAGATACAATAGAATTTGGATCTTGTGCAACCGTTGGTTTTCCATTATCAACACCCTCACGAATATGGATATCTAATGGTAATGATCCCAATAGTTCAACACCATATTGATCTGACATTCTCTCACCACCACCGCTACCGAAGATATGCTCCTCATTCCCACATTGACTACAAATATGAGTACTCATATTTTCTACCACCCCCAAGACTGGTACTTCTACCTTCTCAAACATTTTTAATGCCTTCTTTGCATCTAATAAAGCAATATCCTGTGGGGTTGTAACAATAACCGCTCCACTAACAGGGATTTTCTGACATAAAGTTAATTGAATATCTCCAGTTCCTGGAGGAAGGTCAATCACAAGATAATCAAGATTTTTCCAATTTGTTTCATTCAATAATTGTTCTAAAGCACCGGTAACCATTGGTCCTCGCCAAATCATTGGAGTTTCTTCATCGATTAAATAACCTATAGACATCGATTGCACCTGATAACCTTCTTTAGGTTCCACCGTTTTTCCATCTAACGAATCTGGCTTGCCTTTCAGTCCAAGCATCCGAGGTTGGCTAGGGCCATATATATCTGCATCAAGAATACCCACCTTGGCCCCTTCAGCTTGCAATGCAAGTGCTAAATTAACTGAAGTTGTTGACTTTCCAACACCTCCTTTGCCAGATGCTACTGCAATGGTATTTTTAACATTTGCTAAAACCTGAATGCCTTTCTGCGCTACGTGAGAA
The DNA here is from genome assembly GCA_964639965.1 of uncultured Rhodospirillaceae bacterium. GTDB lineage: Bacteria > Pseudomonadota > Alphaproteobacteria > Rhodospirillales > UBA2165 > TMED23. The sequence goes on along the minus strand of CAZXGI010000159.1, from coordinate 1,127 downwards.
ACAATCTTACTGGAGATCTCAACATTACATTTAATAGCATCTAATTTAGAAAATGCTGTCTTAATCTTTTCTAATAATTCTTGTTTTATGCCTTCAATTGGATAACCAAATTCGATCTTTATCGAAACCTGATCATCACTAACACTAACCTCCTTAATTAAATTTGCGCTAATTAAGTCTATTTTGATATAAGGTGCCTCGATTTGAGAGAGTATTTCCTCTGCTTTTTGACGATTCATTGTTATATGTAAGATATACCTGTTCAAATAAAAGAGAGGTCTATTCTACAAATTTATTGCTATTTCTTCACGTTATCATTGAATAATGCTACTTTAGCACCCCAAAATTCTGTAGCCTTAATGATAATGCAACATAAACAACGCCAAATTTTAGTCACCAGTGCCTTACCTTATGCTAATGGACCTATCCATATTGGGCATATGGTTGAATACATCCAAACTGACATATGGGTTCGCTTTCATAAAATGAGGGGGCACCAATGTTTTTACGTTTGTGCCGATGATGCTCACGGAACACCAATCATGTTACGAGCAGAGGAAAAAAATATATCCCCTGAAACTTTAATCAGTGAAATGCAACAAGAACATCAAAATGATTTTAATGATTTTGCAATAAATTTTGATAACTACCATACTACACATTCTTCGGAAAACCAGATATTTGCAAACACTATTTACGAAAAGCTAGACAATGATGGGCATATTTCAAAAAAAACGATAAAGCAATTTTATGATCCTAATAAAGAAATGTTTCTACCAGATCGTTTCATCCGTGGTGAATGTCCGAAATGCCATGCAATTGATCAATACGGTGATAATTGTGAGGTTTGTGGCGCCACCTATTCCCCAACTGATCTAAAAAATCCGGTTTCTGTTATTTCTGGCGAAAAACCCGTGGAAAGAGAATCTGAGCACTACTTCTTTAAGCTCAGTAATTTTGAGGAAATCCTGCACAAGTGGACGCGTGCCGGTCATTTACAAAAGGAAGTTGTCAATAAGCTTGATGAATGGTTTGAGGCTGGATTACAGGAATGGGATATATCTCGTGATGAGCCTTATTTTGGTTTTGAAATTCCAAATGCACCAAATAAATATTTTTACGTTTGG
>CAZXGI010000158.1:0-2889 GCA_964639965.1 uncultured Rhodospirillaceae bacterium | reverse complement strand
AATTCCCAGAAATTGATATCTTACAATATAACGCTGACAATCCGCCACATGTGACCAGAGACTTATGGCACACTGATTTTGTAGGCCGGGAGAGACCATCCATGGGGACTACATTGTTAGCAAGGGAAATCCCGCCGGAAGGTGGAGATACAATTTGGGTTAGTGGAATTTCGGCCTATGAGGGTTTGTCCGACCGTATGCGAACTTATATTGATGGTCTTTGGGCCTATAACGATGCCTACAAGAATTATAACGAACAAATGAGACCAGAACTTGTTAAAAAAGAGTATCAAGATCATGTACAGAATAGCGAACGTATAGATTATAGCCCAGCCCTTCATCCCGTAGTTCGCACTCACCCAGAAACTGGCAAAAAAGGTTTGTTTGTTAATGAATCAATGACTTCTTATGTCAAAGGCTTAAGCCGACGAGAAAGTGATTATTTGTTGCACTATCTATTCGATCATTTGCGCACGCCAGAGTTTCAGTATCGCCATAAGTGGCAAGTGAATGACCTCGCGATCTGGGATAATCGCGTGAGCCTTCATTATGCCCAGTTTGATTATACCGAGAACCGCCTGATGCATCGGGTCGTAATTAAGGGAGATATTCCCGTATAGTGCGGGAATTCATGAAATTTGCGGCAAACGTGCGAATTGCACGATGGTTAAGTTGTGGTTATTGTTAGGTATGCCAAAATACACCCCCTTGATTAGAGTCATGCAAAGAAAGGATTGGAAGCAGGTGCAAGCAATTTATAGTGCTGGTCTTTCCACTGGTTTAGCTGCTTTTATGTTTGAAGCACCAAATTGGATAGAATGGAATGCCCAACACCTTAAAGAGGGGCGTTTTGTATCGACAAAAAAAATGATCACATTCTGGGTTGGACCGCACTGCAGCCGGTTCCGGATACTTGAGGTGCTGCTGGTGTCGCTGAGGTCAGCGTTTATGTAAAAGCTAATGTGCATCGTGAAGGTATTGGCCTAGGCCTGCTCCGGGAATTGATAAAAGTATCAGATGTAGGAGGGTATTGGACCTTGCAGGCTCAAATGATGGCTGAAAATAATGCGAGCCTAGGAATATTTCACAAAGCTGGTTTTCGGAAGGTTGGCGTTCGCGAACGTTACGGTCATCTCAATGGGATTTGGCACGATGTAATTTTAGTTGAACGGCGCAGCCAATTTGCTGGTGGACCAGGTCTACCAACTAAAGCGTGTCCATAGAGGTTTGTTTGTTATCACCATTTGCGTTGGAGCTCTTCAATGAGAAAAGGTGGTGCCGCCACCAAGATTTGAACTCGGGACCCTCTGATTACAAATCAGATGCTCTACCAACTGAGCTATAGCGGCTTGTTATGCCAGCGACTTTTGTGGCAATCGCCGGTTAATAGAATATATTATTATAGTTTACAATAAAAATGATATTAAATTATATAGCGGGGTAAAGTTATATTTGAGCACGGTTTCCAACAATTTCATATAAGGCAATTGCTGCAGCAGCTGAAACATTTAAACTGTTCGAGTTCTTCTTGATAGGTATGCTAACTAAATAGTCGCAATTTTTTGCCGTGAGGCGCCGTAATCCTCTGCCTTCAGCCCCCAAAATGAGAGCAAGTTTACCATCAAGTTTGGTTTCGGCTAGTGTCTGGGATCCATTTACATCTAAACCTACCGTCCAAAATCCCGCTTCTTTCAACAACCCAATAGTTCGCACTAAATTAGTGACCTTTACAAGGGGTAGACGATCAACAGCACCGGATGCTGCTTTTGCAAGCCAGGCACTTGTTTCTGGAGAGTTTTTGCCGGTTGTGACTATAGCTGAAGCACCGAAGGCTGACGCTGATCGCATGATAGCTCCAATATTACGAGGATCACTGACTTGGTCGAGAATTATTAAAATTGAGTTCTCTTCTGCTCGGTTGCAAACTGTTTCTATCTTTTCAAATTTGAGCGGTGCAACGAGTAGAGTTAGGCCTTGATGCACAGCATTCGGTGGAAGTTTTTGTTCGATATCCTGTCGACTAACAAATTCCGGTTGGACTGCATTGTTTGCAGGTTTATAGGTATTAACCAATTCCTTATTTACAAGCAGTCGATATTTTGTGCGTTTTGGGTTGGTCAGGGCAGCATTAACCGCATGGTTCCCATATAGCCAAATTTGTCCATTTGGCGCTTGTCCAGACTCTGAGGTGGTTACTAGTTTTTTTTTTGATCTTTTTTTATTACCACTATTGGCAAGATTATTGCCAAGAGATTTGCGTGATTTAGGGTCTAATCTCCTAACCGAAATTTGTGTTAGCTTTTCTTTAGTTGATTTCTTGTATTTAGCCATGATCGGCCGTAAACTAAAGCAAAACTTGCTTATATAACAGTCCTAGTTAACTCAATTTTTTAAAAAAGCATTTGTAAGCTCAGTTTTTGTTGTGTTTTGTGTTGACAAGCCATTGAAAATTCTTGATAGAACGCCACACCTTTGTAAAAGTCCTTTACTGAGGTTTTGTTGCTGGCACTTGTTGTATACGGATGAGTATTTATGAAAGCTTTGATGGAGGGGTGCCCGAGTGGCTAAAGGGGGCGGGCTGTAAACCCGCTGACGTACGTCTACGTTGGTTCGAATCCAACTCCCTCCACCATTTTGGGCGAGTAAAATTTGGCTAGAATTATAAGGAAAAGATTTCGGGCGGGTGTAGCTCAATGGTAGAGCAGAAGCCTTCCAAGCTTACGACGAGGGTTCGATTCCCTTCACCCGCTCCATTTGTTAATGAGTGGATATATTGATAGAATGTTTTTGTGTAAACGTTGGTAGAGATACCGCATTTCGAAGAAAGAAAGATTGAGAGCTATGAGTAAAGAAAAATTTGAACGAACAAAGCCACATTGTAATGTTGGA
>CAZXGI010000157.1:0-2995 GCA_964639965.1 uncultured Rhodospirillaceae bacterium | reverse complement strand
GCCCGAGTATATCAAAAAGTCCAATGATAATGACTAGCGTTGTGTCTTTAAACAAACCGATAAAGGTGTTTACGATTCCAGGGATCGAGATCTTTAGAGCCTGTGGAAGAATTATCAAACGCATTGCCTGCCAATAACCGAGACCCATGGCTTGAGCGGCTTCATATTGGCCATTTGGGATGGCTTGTAGGCCTCCTCTGATCACTTCAGCCATGTATGCTGAGGCAAATAGGGTAATCATTATCATGACCCGCACCAGTTGGTCGAGAGAGACGTCTGGAGGAAGAAATAATTGAAGAATAATTACAGCAACAAACAGCAAGGTGATTAAGGGCACGCCGCGAATAAATTCGATAAATGACACCGATAATAACCTGACGGCTGGTAGTTTTGAACGGCGGCCGAGTGCTAGTAATATTCCAATAGGCAAGGATAAAATAATTCCTGAAAGACCCGCCACCAGATTCAGCATAAATCCACCAAATTTATCGGTGGTAATGCCATCAAGACCTATGCCACCGATTAATAGAAAAGTTGCTATGAAGGGGTAGGCTAGGGAAAACCAACGACCGTATTTGGTAAAGGGTAAATTTTCAAAAAGAACATATGCTAACGCTGGAAATAGAAGAAGAATAGTAAGATTAACTCTCCAATAATATTCAGTGGGATAAAAGCCATAAAGAAACTGCGCTATGCGTTGGTCCAGCCACGCCCAGCATGCTCCTTCTGTTGTACATTCTCGGCCAGTGGTCCCAGTAAAATCAGCACTAAAGAAGGTCCAATCTAATAATGGTGGGATAATCAGCCACAACAGATAGATCGAAATAAATGTTAGGCAGGTGTTTACCGTCCCGCCAAATAAATTTGCACGAACCCATCCGATAATGCCGACAGTATTAGCTGGAGGAGACCTGCTTCCCCCTAATTTTGAATGGCTGATTTGTTTCGGACTCATTATCTTTCGACCAGTTCAATTTTCTTGTTGTACCAGTTCATAAAAGCGGAGGTTCCAAGGCTAAGTGTTAGATAGAACACCATAAAGATTGAGATCACCTCCAAAGCCTGGCCACTTTGATTTAATACAGTATCTCCTATAGACACAATGTCTTGATATCCGATAGCAACAGCTAGCGATGAATTTTTTGTGAGGTTGAGGTACTGGCTTGTTAGAGGTGGAATAATAACTCTTAAGGCCTGTGGCAGAACTATTTTCCTCATGGTCAGATTTGCCTTTAGACCAAGTGCGCGGGCTGCTTCTTTTTGGCCCTTGGATACAGACAGAATACCAGACCGCACAATTTCAGAAATAAACGCAGCTGTATATGTTGAAAGGGCTAACCAGAGAGCAACAAATTCCGGAGTGACATTGAACCCCCCTCTTAAGTTAAATTTGCCGCGGACCGGAGTTTGAAACTCTATTGGTTGCCCGGCAGCAAAATAAATAGCCATTGGAAAAACGATAACTAAGAATATGGTAATAATTCCCAAAGGCAGAGTTTGACCCGTTTTTTCTTGTCGCTTAACGGACCATTTTCTGACAAAGAATGTTAGGATTAATCCGAGAATAAAGGCCGCTAATACCCAAAGTGAACCTTCTTCAAATATTGGGGATGGCAACCTTACGCCACGATTATTCAAGAAAATGGAATCGCCTATAGATAAACTTTGACGGACTTTCGGTAGTGCCAGTAAAATGACCCACCAAAAAATAATTTGTAGGAGAACTGGTACATTGCGAATAAATTCAACGTAGATGGTCGCCAGGCGGCTGATAAGGAAGTTACGCGATAATCGCAAAATTCCTGCTACAAAACCAATAATTGTAGATGCTAAAATCCCTAGCACAGCTACCAGAATAGTGTTCAATCCCCCAACTATAAGGGCTCTGCCATAAGTTGACGTGGAAGAGTATTGAATCAGTCGTTGATTGATATCAAATGAAGCCGTATCGAATATAAAACCATACCCTGAGGCCAGCCCTGCGGTTTTAAGGTTTTGAATGGTGTTTTGGACTATGAATGCGATAAAAATTACAAGTGCTAGGACCAATGCAAACTGGAAAATGAGTGCACGCGAACGTTCATCAGTCCAAAAGTGAGTTAAACGGAACCCTTCATTTTTCATTTGTTTTCCGTTTTGGGCCAAGTCTCAACCCCTGAAAAGTGATGACAGAAATGTCCCGTCTGGCGCAAGAGAGTGCCAAACGGGACGAAATCGTTGTGGTTTAGCGAACTGGTGGAGCGTAGAGAATTCCACCTTTGTTATAAAGAGCGTTTTGCCCTCGAGCCAAACCTAATGGCGTGTTTTTGCCGATAAACTTTTCGAAGATTTCAGCGTAGTTGCCATGAGCTGAAATCGCGCGAACGGCCCATTTAGGATCGAGTCCTAACATTTTTCCTATTGAACCTTCCGTTCCCAATAGTCGGTTAACTTCAGGGTTTTTTGTACCGTTAGCCTTTGCGGCAACATTTGCCTTCGTAATCCCTAGTTCCTCGCCAATAATTAAAGCATTGAGAACCCAACGCCCTATATCTGCCCATTGGTCATCACCTTGCCGCACTAGAGGTCCTAAAGGTTCTTTAGAAATAATCTCTGGAAAGACCATGTGCTTGCTGGCATCTTTGAACGTACTCTTAGTTGCGGCCAGACCAGATGCGTCAGTGGTGTAGACATCACAACGTTCTGCAAGATACCCTGCCCGTGCTTCAGCATTTGTTTCGATTGGCACTGGTTCATATTTGATGTTATTTGCACGAAAAAAGTCAGCGAGATTTAATTCAGTTGTCGTGCCGGTTTGGATGCAAACAGAAGCGCCGTCCAGTTTTTTAGCACTTTTCACACCAAGTGACTTACGGCCGATGAAACCTTGCCCATCATAATAACTAACGCCAAGAAAGGTAAACCCTAGATCCACATCGCGAGACAATGTCCACGTTGTGTTACGTGACAATACGTCAACTTCGCCTGATGCGAGTGTAGGAAAACGTGTTTTACC
>CAZXGI010000156.1:0-3010 GCA_964639965.1 uncultured Rhodospirillaceae bacterium | reverse complement strand
GAGAGAAAGGCGGCTGGTTTTCATGATTATTTTGCTAAACTCCATGTAGCGAAGGGGCTTGTTTATGTTGGTGAACTTCCGATGTCTAACAAGAGTTTCCATATTTTTCTAAAAAACCCCATTAAAAAGCTTGATGACATAAAGGGATTAAAAATTCGAGTTTTCCCTGCGATTGCGCCAGCAGTTAAGGCGTTGGGAGCTAACCCTGTCGTCTTGCCAATGCCAGCAATTTACACATCAATGGAACGAGGCGTTGTAAAGGGATTTGTCACAGGAATTCCCGGGGTTGCTAAAATGTATAAAGGGGTGCTTGGTGGTTGGATCCATGAAGGATTTTATACTGCTGTTTTCCATTTTCTCGTAAATCCAAAGTCTTGGGCCAAGATCCCCGCTTCAACAAGGACAAAAGTGATAAATTACACTCGTAATGTTGATCCTCCAATTTTTGAAGCAAAGTGGAAACCTGTAATTGACGGAGCTTATGCTGCTGTTGATAAGGCTAAAATTCCTGCAACTAAATTTTCATCAGCGGGAACCGCTAGTTATAGTAAAATAGTCTATGATGCTGCTTGGGCAGCAGTGAAGAAAAAGGCCCCCAAAGAAGGAGCTAAACTTGAGAAATTGTTAATGAAATAAAGTTGTCTTTTTTTAGAAGATTGCTCTAGAATTTGGAGGGTTACTTTTAATAGTAATCCTCCAATTCGTATGTGAGTGCTTGGAAGTAATATTTTGTAATGTTCAGTTGGTTGTCATCAGTAGTTAAATGGTTTGATAAATTTAACCAATTTCTGGCCTATGTAGCCTGCACTATGTTAGTGCTGATTATTCTTACTATCTGTGTCGAAATTGTTACCCGTTCTTTTTCCACTATAACAAACCCCTGGCTCATCGATCTCAGTGAAATAACCCTACTCTATTCTACCTTCCTGGCTGCAGCTTGGGTTCTTGGGAATGATAAGCATGTTTCCCTCGATTTAATTCTAGACGCTTTAAATCCCAGTATTACCAAATATATGCATTTTATTTTGTCGATTTTGGCGGCTGTGGCGTGCTTTATCGTTTGCTGGTTTGGTATTTTAACGGTTATTGATCAATTTCAGAATGATATTCGCGAAACAACAGTCATGGCTCCACTGACGTTCTGGATAACGGCTGTAGTTCCTTTTGGACTGTTTCTGCTGGGTTTTCAATTTATCCGGCGAGGCATTCGCGCTTTGCTTGAGCTTCCATTGGCGGTTGGCTCGATTATCGAAGAAGAAGTTTAATTCTATGGAATGGTGGGAAGCTTTTCTTTTGATAATGGGATCCCTGTTTTTCCTAATGTTTATTGGAATGCCAGTAGCATTTACTTTCCTGGTGGTAAATGTTGTTGGAGCCTATTTTTTCTTTGGTGGTTTGCCGGGAATGTTGCAGCTTGTTATCCAGATTTCAGCTTCATTAAGTACGTTCACCTTGGTTCCCGTCGCTCTATTCCTAGTGATGGGGGAGATAATGTATCATTCGGGCATTGGCGTAAGTTTGCTCGATGCACTCGATAAGTGGTTTGGAAGTTTGAAAGGAAGGCTGGCTTTATTGGCCGTTGGCGGTGGCGTTCTTTTTGCGGCTCTCACCGGTAATAGCATGGGAAGTGTCGCATTGCTTGGTTCGTCTCTCGTTCCTGAAATGGAAAAACGAGGGTACGGTAAGCCAATGTCCCTAGGGCCTATTTTAGGTAGTGGAGGATTGGCAATAATGGTGCCTCCGAGTGGGTTGGCTGTTTTGCTCGGGGTCGTTGCTGAACTTTCTATCGGACAAATTCTTATCGCCATAATTCTACCGGGTATAATTATGGCGATACTTTATGCCATTTATATAGTAGGGCGTTGTGCGTTAGATCCTAAAGTGGCTCCAGCTTTTGCCGTGGAGCCGATACCTTTATCGGAAAAGTTCAAGTCCACAATGATCCATATCGTGCCGGTTTCCTTCATCATTTTTATGGTTGTTGGCGTAATTTTTTTAGGGCTGGCCACCCCAAGCGAATCGGCCGCTTCAGGAGCTTTAGGTACGTTTCTATTAGCTTGTTTTCAGCGTCGGATGAATTGGAATGTTTTTAAAAAAGCAATGATTGGTAGTTTGGAAATTTCTGTAATGCTCCTCATGATCATTTCAGGTGCATTAGCTTTCACGCAGATGCTAGCTTTTACTGGGGCGACAGTCGGCCTGGTAAATACGGTTCTGAGTTTTGGAACCAGTCCCATGGTTTTAATAATTTTGATGCTAATTACAGTGATTATACTTGGTATGGTCATGAGCCCGGTGCCAATTATGCTGGTAACCCTCCCTGTTTTCATACCAATAGTTGAAAAAATCGGATTTGATCCAATATGGTTTGCTGTACTTTTTTTGATTGCCATCGAAACTGGCACTACGTCGCCCCCATTTGGAGCCAGCCTATTTGTAATGAAAGGTGTCGCACCTAAGGGTACCACTATGCCCGAAATTTATAGGGCAGCAATACCATTTTTAGTTTGTGACGCCGTTGCTTTGTTTATAGTTCTTGTGTTTCCAATTATAGTTCTAGGTCCAGTCAGTTGGATGTTCAGTTGATTAATTAAGGCAAAAGGACCGTCAATATTCAATCTTGGAGAGTATTACAATACTTGTCATTTTAATATTCCTTTTTAGTTTGTGAACAAACCGATAGTCTCATTTAAAGACTTGTTTTTCTGATAATTTTTAAATAAAAAAATTATAGGATACGATGTTATATCAAGATTATATTATTTAACATTGCAGCTTAAGTGTTATAAATGATCACAAAATGCTATAAAATATTGCATGAATTTGGGGGGTTTTAGGACCAGAAATTATTATGAAATTATTTAATTTAATTAGAAAAAAACAGGGTGATTATCTGCTTCTGTTTTGTTCAGCTTTAGTGGCGTTAACAATCACTTTTGACGTAGCTGGACAAACTCCACCTCTCTCAGATCGGGGTAAAGCTGCTGACAAAAACAATAACGGTTTAATT
>CAZXGI010000155.1:0-3359 GCA_964639965.1 uncultured Rhodospirillaceae bacterium | reverse complement strand
GGATCCATTGAGTGGGGAACCTACTAAACCAAACCGAAGATCGCAATTAATTTTATGATAAATTGAAACAGTTTTGTCTTTGTCGTAATTGAATCTACCTTGATACTAATTTGACTGGTATAGTTGTTACATGATTGTAGGAAGATTTATTGGTTGGGCTTTGATTGTTATGGCTCTTTGTTTCGCGATTGCCGAAATCAGTGCGCTAGGTTTATCAAATAATTATGGAATCATGAGTGCTTATTCTGTTTTGCATACACTCGTCCCCAGAGAGTTGATTCTAACGCGTATTATAATTGGAAAGGCTCTTCATCCCATAATTTGGGATCCATTTATTAAATCTTTGTTGTGGTTTCCTGGTTGGTTACTCCTTGGTTTACCAGGTGTAATTTGTATCTGGAAATTTCGTGATATAACACTAGAAACTGATCGGGATGATGAAGCTGTTGATTCATCCTATGAAGATATAGTCGCTGCGGCTAAAGAATTTGATGAATTTGTTCAGGATGAAGAAATTATTCCTTCGGACTATGGTAAAATGGATGAATTTGATCCAGCCAGGTTGGATATGGAAGAAGAATTCGGAGATGAAGAATTGTTAAAAGATTCGATATCAGAATTGAAAAAATAACAATTAATCGTCGCTCATTTTCAATGCAGCGAGGAAGGCTGACTGTGGAATCTCGACTTGCCCAAATTGCCGCATTTTTTTCTTACCTTTTCTCTGTTTCTCAAGTAATTTTCTTTTACGTGTAATGTCACCGCCATAACATTTAGCGGTTACATCTTTCCGAAGAGCTGAAATAGTCGATCGAGCAATAATTTTTCCACCGATTGCAGCTTGAACAGCAATCTTAAACAGTTGGCGGGGTATTAGATCCTTTAATCTGTCACAAATAGCCCTACCTCTGGCTTCAGATTGGCTTTTATGAGACATAAAAGATAAGGCATCGACAACTTCTGCATTGACTAATATTGAGACTTTTACCAAGTCAGACTGTTGATATCCATCCATTTGATAATCAAAGCTAGCATAGCCTTTGGATGTTGATTTTAGGCGATCATAAAAATCGAATACTATTTCATTAAGTGGTAAACGGTATATTACCATTGCGCGATTGCCGGTATAGGTCAGTTCAATTTGGATGCCACGGCGTTCGGTGCAAAGAGATAAGACGCCACCCAGATGCTCGTCTGGCACCAGGATTGTTGCTTTGATCCAGGGTTCTTCAACAAAGTCAATCTGTGTTGGCTCAGGCATATCCGATGGATTATGGAGTTCTATATCCGTCCCATCCGTCATACGGATCCGATAGACTACGCTGGGTGCTGTCGTAATGAGATCGAGGTCAAATTCTCTTTCTAAACGTTCTTGAATAATTTCTAAGTGAAGAAGCCCTAAAAAACCACATCGGAAACCAAAGCCTAGAGCCGCTGAACTTTCTGGTTCATAGACAAAACTGGCGTCATTGAGCCGCAGTTTTGCGAGGCTTTCTCTGAGCTCTTCAAAAGCTGCTGCATCAACCGGAAAGAGGCTCGAAAAGACGACAGGCACTGAAGGTTTAAAACCAGAAAGCGGTTCAAGAGCCGGGTTGCGCTCGTCAGTAATTGTGTCGCCGACATTCGTCTCGGCCACTGTTTTAACCGAAGCTGTGAAATAACCAATATCTCCCGGCTCAAGCTGTTCTACTTTACTAGCCTTAGGTAGGAATTTGCCAACATGGTCTATCTGATGTATTTGACCGGAAGACATCAGTTTGATTTTCATCCCACGCGTTAACGTACCATCTTTGATGCGAACCAAAATCATGACACCTAAGTAAGGGTCATACCAGCTGTCAACTAATAACGCTTTTAGTGGTAAATTAATCTCACCTTCAGGATTAGGTGATCGTTGAACAATAGCCTCTAATACATCTTTAACACCAGCACCGGTTTTTGCAGAAATCTTAATAGCTTCACTCGTATCCAATCCAATTACATCTTCAATTTGTTGTTTTATCCGGTCCGGCTCGGATGCCGGAAGATCAATTTTATTTAAGACTGGTATAATTTCATGATCTGCGTCCAGTGCTAGGTAAACGTTGGCAAGTGTTTGTGCTTCGACACCTTGGGTTGAGTCGACCACTAAAAGTGAGCCTTCACAGGCAGCTAGGGATCGGCTTACTTCATATGAAAAATCTACATGGCCAGGTGTATCCATTAGATTCAATTCATAGATTTCACCATTGTCGGCTGTGTAGTTAAGGCATACTGTTTGAGCCTTGATAGTAATACCGCGTTCGCGCTCAATATCCATTGAGTCGAGCACTTGTTCTTGCATTTCACGATCTGTTAAACCGCCGCATAATTCAATCATGCGGTCCGCAAGGGTTGACTTACCGTGGTCGATATGGGCGACAATTGAGAAGTTACGTTTATGGGCGAGGTCGGTCAATTTTGCACCATTAAACTTAGATTTTAGGTATTTCCAGATTACTCTGAGCACATGCCGCAGTTACTGTATTTTGTAGAAGACAGGCTATGGTCATAGGGCCAACTCCACCGGGGACTGGTGTAATGGCGCCAGCGACTTTTTTTGCTTCATTAAAATCGACATCACCACAAAGTTTAGATTTTCCCTCTTTATTTTCTGGCAGGCGGTTCATACCTACATCAATAATAATTGCTCCTTCTTTTATCCAATCTCCTTTAACCATTTCGGCACGGCCAACAGCAGCTACAATAATATCAGCCCGCCTTGCTTCTGTTGATAGATTATTTGTTCTTGAGTGAGCAATAGTGACAGTACAATTCTCTTTTAATAATAGTGCGGCCATTGGTTTTCCGACAATGTTGGAGCGACCAATAACAAGAGCCTGCTTTCCGGAGAGATCATTATCCAACTGGTCTTTAATCATCATAATACAGCCAAGTGGTGTGCACGGTACTAGCCCATTGGAACCTGTCGCAAGTTTACCCACATTAAAGACGTGAAAACCGTCAACGTCTTTAGAAGGATCAATTGTAGCTAGAACATTTTGTTCGTTAATCTGGCTCGGCAGAGGAAGCTGGACCAAAATACCATGAACCTGTGGGTCATTATTGAGGCCTTCTATAAGGGTGAGGAGCTCTTTCTGGGATGTATCAGCGGGTAGGCTGTGTTCAAAACTTTTCATGCCGGCTTCAACCGTCATTTTATTCTTATTGCGAACATAAATTTTACTAGCTGGATCTTCTCCTACTAAAACGACCGCGAGACCGGGGGTTAGATTATTATTTTCTTTTAATTTGTGAACTTGTTCAGCGACTTTGTTTCTAAGGTTTACTGCAAATGCTTTACCGTCAATTATTCTTGCTTCAGTCATAATTAAGCCCCT
>CAZXGI010000154.1:0-3424 GCA_964639965.1 uncultured Rhodospirillaceae bacterium | reverse complement strand
GCCGTAAAAAATGATGTCCCAAGAGCTGCCAATAGCGGTCCAATAATTAGAACCACATTAACATAGGCCGGCAATGTCGGCATTCCCATACCCAACAGGATCGTCGCCACCATCGCTATTACCAAAGCTAACATTAAATACACAGCACCATCGAGTTGAAATTCTTGACCGAACAACATGAAGCTGTCTGCTGTCTTGAGCCAGTTCAAAACGTCAACGGTGAGTATGCCAGTGAAGTTTGTGAAATTTATACAAATGTCTATTACTGAAATCGCTACTAATAGCAGAAACAACTCGGAAATAAATGTTCCGGCCTCGGCAAGAGCATGAAGTACTTTTTTTGGTTTTTTTCTGATTTCTGGATCGAGAAACATCAAACAAATTAAGAGCATTACCGCCCAAAACCCGGTTGAATCGGGATCGCCGGCAGCATTCTGGTAAACTTGCAATAACCAAGGTAGTGTTTCTCCAGCACCCGGCGTATAGCCCATTAGCCATCCTAATATACCGTTACCAACCGTATCTTTCTTGCTCAAAAGCAACACAAGAATTAGCAAAATAGGACCAACGATCATTAATAAGTTAATTTTATCTCTTTTGGTTAATTTCTGCTCCTCAGATATCTCGCCAACAGGTTGCATGCCTACACGACGAGATTCAAATATGACCATCAAGAACAAACTAAAGAAATAGGCAACGGCCGGGATAAAGGCCGCCACAATAACTTCAGAATAAGGAACAGATGAAAGTGCCGCCAACACAAATGCCGCTATGCCCATCACCGGCGGCATAATTTGACCGCCAGTGGATGCCGCTGCCTCTACGCCACCCGCGAATGCCGGCCTGAAACCACTTTTCATCATCATGGGAATAGTAAGCGTCCCGGTGCCCAATACATTTACGACCGGCCCGCCGGATATTGTTCCAAACGTTGCTGAGCCTACAATTGCAGCGTGAGCAGGACCCCCACGCAATTTACGAGTGACAATAATCGCAAATTTTATCAGCGCTTGCCCCCCCGCCGATGCGCCAAACAAGGACCCGAGGACAACATAAGGGAAAACAACGTTAACCGTAATACCTAGAAACTGTCCGAGTAGCCCGTTTGAATCAATTGTCAACGCACTTCTAGCGGCCTCTACACCAGCTTTATAATTGCGGACACCATCTTCAATGGTCCCGATCGCCGTCGTAAGATAAGCATGATCAGTCCAATTAAAATACCATGCAGCCGAAGTGATTACAGTGTAACCCGCAACAAAAATAGCAACAGCAACTATGGGAAATCCCCAAACCCTAATAATGTAAACAAAATATACTGCGACAGCTATTAGCAGTAACGGAAGGATCCAGTCGCCGGAAGTCTGCTGACAATCTGGCAATTCCTGCTCAAGGATGGTGCCAAATGCCTCTAAATATTCCTTTGCCCGAGCCGTATCCGCAGCCATTAGGCGCGCCCGCTCACCTGAAAGCTGATCAATGAGACAAACCTGATCGTGTTCAACCAAATAAACGATCGTGACCGCAATGGTGACAACGACCATAAAGATGTCGAGCACGAACCCCAAGTAACCACGAGTTTTCGACTTGACAAAACCTTCTTTGGCGAATGAACAGCCGAGAAGGGAAATTAACAGCATGAAAAAAAAGGTTAATGGATAAAAATATTCCGGGTGGTATTTACTTAAGCGAGGTATGCCACCAAGCCCGGGAACCATTTGAACTAATTCAAGCAGACCCGGTATATTCGGCAAGTTGTTGGCCATCCCCATGACAACCAGAATGAAACCCAGAATGAGTGTGCTACGTCTGAGAAAGTCAGGTTCTTCTGCTCGAACATCAGACAAAATTCTTCACTCCTTCAAATACCTAACTACGCTATCAGGTTTCATCTCTCAAAAAGATCGTCAAACATCTGTGCCAATTATCGAAGACTTCTAATAAAGCCCAGAATTTCTTCCTTACTGATATACTGATCTTCCAATTGGAGAGCCGGAGCTCTACGCTCCGGCTTCACTTATAAAAGAAAATTAAAACTGGGCTTAAGGCTTTGCACAATCGGGAATTTTACGTCCAGCCTCTTCCCACGCCTCAACAGCACCAGGGTGAAATTTAACTCCGCACTTACAATAACCCATCCGCTTAAGACTGGTATTTCCATAAAGTGCACCAGGTGCCCACGGGGTCTTTTTCTTCAATTCATCGAGATCTTTAATAAAAGCTGCAGTAAGTTTCTTCGCTAAAGATTTTGACATATTCTTATGCACAACGTCACCCGCAGTTTGTGACATAGTGCGAAAATACCCATCTTCCGAGATGATATTAGTCTTGCCCCAATTTAAATCTTTGATGTTGTAGATAATCGGCACAGCGCCCGGTCCGGTCGCAATCTTCTGAAATCCTTTACCTTCCCATTTTGCCTTTGGCACAGAAATTATATTAATCTTGCCAGCGGCTGAATAGATTGGGATCCATGTGGGCGGATTATTACCGGGACGAACAGAAGCGTCGACGCTACCATCGAGGAATAGAGAATTGGCTTGGGGCCAGGACACATGTTTTGCACTGTAGCCCTTTCCCTCCTTCATACCTGTCACGTGGTATATAATGCCTTTTGCGGTTGTTGTTGCGCCGCCTCGAGGGGGACCATTAAATATTGTCTTTCCTTTAAGCTTTGCCCAGCTATCGATTCCCTTGGATTGAAAAGCTACCAAGAAGAATGAGGCTATATCATAGCTGTAGAGAACACGAAGGTTATCCGCTAATTTAGCACCTTTTTCCTTACCTAATCCAGAGTACGGTCCGAGACCTCTCTTCATCAAAAAATTCAGTATAAAAGGTGAGGCTGAAATGTCTGCCTTTCCTTGGGCAACCTGCAGCATTGTCTTTGTTAATGTTTTTCCACAGGACGTTTGAATTGTTGCCACTTTATATTTTGAGGCGACCTCTGCCAAATAACTCGCAGATACGCCTGTCGCACCGTCCGGTGTTGCACATAGGTGTGTTAACTTTATTCCCTGCGCCCCGGCACTTCCAAGCCCAAGCAAAAGAGCCGCTCCCAATGTAAGCAAAAATCTCATAGTTACCTCCCGTAGTTTTTGTTGCTACTTAATCACTGTTCCCTCTATTTATTAAACTAATCAAGGTGTTTAGACCAGTAATATTCTGTAGTATTTCAAATAGCGGAATAATAATTCGGAACTTCGTGCAAAACATTATTGCGTATCAGAATGTAGACTGACCCATGTTTTTTTTTATATCATTAAAAAAGTTTGTTCTGCTGCCGATTGCAACTTAAATTAGGGACAAAATAATTTTACAGAAAGATCCCACATGACTGAACCAAATACGAAATTCTCAGATCCATCGAGACGTTTAGCACTTTTCCTTGGGTTTATCCTTGTAATAATGGGTATGGCAAATA
>CAZXGI010000153.1:0-3431 GCA_964639965.1 uncultured Rhodospirillaceae bacterium | reverse complement strand
TTTTATTATAAAACCTTTATGGGTCTTCCTCCCTTTGAATGGGGCCGGGGTACAGGAATGTGGATGCTGTATGAAAAATTTATTCGTGGGGCAGCAGGAATGGGAAAAGCTTCTCATGCGCCCGACCCAGATTCTTACGAACATGGTCATATCTTCTGTGATGTCCTGATTGTCGGCTCAGGACCGGCGGGTTTATCTGCCGCAACTAAGGTTTCAGAAGCTGGACTTGATGTTTTATTGATAGAGCAGGATTTCAATATTGGAGGTGATTATCTCAACCAATCTGTTCCGCCTCCACAATTTACAGAATTACTTTCTAAGATTAAAAAGGCGGGGGTCCGAATTATGACACGCACCACCGCATTTGGACTTTATGATTACGCTACTTCCGGTCTTCTAGAACGTGTCACTGATCATATGGCTAAGCCCCCGCCCAATTTGCCCCGACACAGATTTTGGACGGTAAGGTCAAAGTTTATTATCCTGGCTACGGGCGCTTTGGAACGACACTTTGCCTTTGGCAGCAATGATCTTCCTGGCATAATGACAGCGACTGCAGCAAAAACTTTTCTTCATAGATTTGGCGTGTTGTCAGGAAAAGAAATTATTATCTCAACCAATAACGATAGTGCTTATGACATTTCTATAGATTTATCTAACGCCGGCGCTTCCGTTGAACTACTCGATGCGCGCCATGAATTGCCGCACAAACCCTCAAACATGGCAAAGGATGCTGGCGTAAACATAACTCCATCATGCGCAGCTTTAAAAGCTTATGGGTCAAGGTCTATATCCAAACTTGGAACTGCTACGTTTAACGGTACTCATTGGACAAAGAACGAAACTAAACCATGCGATTTAGTTCTCATATCAGGTGGATGGAACCCAGTTATTAACTTAATATCACAGCGTGGATCAAAAGCATTATGGGATAGTCAAAGTTGTTGTTTTTTACCAGGCGATACCAACGAACCAATTCAAGTGGCTGGATCAGCAATTGGAATATGGGATATTTCAAAATGTGAAATTTCAGGTGAAGCGGCTGGGATTACAGCCATAAAAACACTAGGCAAACCTTATCCAAAAATTACCAATCCAGAATCTGGTGGATGGTCAAAACCAATTTTCCCACTTTATGAAGTTAAATTGCCAGAAAAGCGCCAAAAGAGCTTTGTAGACTTTCAACATGATGTCACTTCGGATGACATAAGACTTGCTCATCAAGAAGGATTTATTTCGGTTGAACACCTCAAGCGATATACGACACTAGGTATGGCTACGGATCAGGGCAAAGTGGGTAATGTAATTGGTATAGCACTGATGGCGGAGGCTTTAGAAACAAGCATTGAGGGTTTTGGGACTACAAAATTCCGCCCGCCCTACACCCCTATCAGCTTGGGGGCACTAAGTGGTCGAAATACTAAAAACCACTTTAGGCCTTTGCGTCGAACACCCATGGATAGTTGGAACTTGAATCACAATGCCTCCATGATTGATGCTGGATTATGGCGTAGGCCGTGGTTTTTTCCTCGTGATGGAGAAACCATTGCGGAGGCTTATATTCGTGAAGCCAGCACAGTTCGAAACTCTGTTGGATTATGCGATGTAACATCGCTGGGGAAAATTGCCGTCCAAGGACCAGATGCAACTGAATTTCTTAACCGAATATACACAAACCCCTTTGCCAAACTTCCTGTAGGCAAAGCACGTTATGGTATTATGTTACGTGATGACGGAATTGTTATGGATGATGGCACCACTTGGCGGTTGGGACAGGATAATTATTTTATGACAACCACTACAGCCAATGCCGCCAAAGTCATGGTTTGGCTTGAAGAGTTATTACAAATACGCTGGCCTGACTTAAGAGTACATGTAACATCGGTTTCCGAACAATGGGCTGGTTGCGCTGTCGCGGGCCCTCTGTCACGCAAAGTTCTTCAGGCCACGACAGAAAGTCCAGATCTAGTATCTGACCAAAATCTACCGTTTATGGGTGTAATGGAAACGAAACTAAAAAATAGCATCCCATGCAGGATTGCACGAATTAGCTTTTCAGGCGAAATGGCATCTGAGGTTTATGTTCCCTCTGACTACGGGCCCTGCATGATGGACTTATTATGGCAGGCGGCTCAGTCCTTCGGCGGGTGTCTATATGGTCTGGAAGCCTTGGGAACATTACGTATAGAAAAGGGCCATGTTACAGGAGCCGAACTTGATGGAAGGACAACGCTTGAAGATGCGGGTCTCGGTAAAATGGCATCGCCGAAAAAAGATTTTGTGGGAAATGTTTTGCGAAAGCGACCGGCAATGATGGAACCTGACCGAGCTCGCTTAATTGGCATTTTCCCAGAAAATTTAAAGGATACTTTTAACGCTGGAGCTATCTTATGCAACGCAAATGAAATTTCGGGACATGGTGAAGGCTGGATTACAGCCGTGACTTATTCGCCCATATTTGGCCATTGGATTGGCTTGGGGTTTATATCGGGTGGCCACGAAAAATGGTTAGGAAAAAACGCGATAGCCGCTGATCCAACGCGTAACAAAAATATCAATGTTAAGATCGTTTCACCAAATATGTATGATCCAGAAGGGGAAAAGCATTATGGGTAACGTCACAGTCAAACGTACTTCCGCCCTTGAGGGACATTACTTACTTGGACATTTTGGGGATCACCCGGACTCAAATATAATTTTTGACGAGCGAAAAGATCTAATGCTGCATCAGATTGCGTTCTGGCCTGAAACAGTTGATAGGATTGAGCCACGATTAACGGGCTTGGTTGGCAAAAATTCATTACCAAAACCCGGAAAATCAATAGTAGAAGGAGAAATAGCATTATTGCGCAT
Source organism: uncultured Rhodospirillaceae bacterium (assembly GCA_964639965.1). Lineage (GTDB taxonomy): Bacteria > Pseudomonadota > Alphaproteobacteria > Rhodospirillales > UBA2165 > TMED23. The sequence goes on along the minus strand of CAZXGI010000153.1, from coordinate 578 downwards.
AGAACCATTGAAAATCTGGATCATTGGTGCGGCTCCTCCTCAATTCAAAACTGACGAAAGCGTAAAACTTGATATATCCCATTCACGCACTCATTTACGAGTCTCAGGAGTAGATGCAAAAAAATTATTAAATAGTTACCTACCTATTGATTTACGCGAATCCTCATTCCCTATAGGATCGGTCATTTCTTCGGCATTTCACCATGTTGGGGTAACCTTGTGGCGAACGGAGGCCGGCTACGAATTATTTCTGCCACGTGGCTTTGCTCTATCGCTATGGGAGTTATTATTAGAAGGAGCGGCACAATTCGGATATGATGTTATCACAAACCAATAGCTTGGGAGGGACTTTCAAATATTGGTACCAATTCAGGCCATTTTTCCATACACTGACGTGTTTGCTCAAAATCTTTGACGCATAAACGCCCCTCAAACCATAGATTTTTATCATCAACAGTTAAAGTTTGATCGATTACCATCCAGCAAATCTCACCGGGTGGATAATTCCCACAGGTATGAAAATGCAAAATTCTTGGGTTATTAAATATGGTGTTGGCCCAACGATCAGGATCATCAGC
>CAZXGI010000152.1:0-3464 GCA_964639965.1 uncultured Rhodospirillaceae bacterium | reverse complement strand
AGGGTACGCTTCTAAAACAACTCAACTCAGAGTATTAGGCGAATGGCTTAATCATCGACCGATTAATGCGCGAAAGTTATTAAATAATACAGACTTGGGAAAAATTTCTCGGTTCGGTTATTTAGTTCTCACCTTTTTCCCGACCTCTATTTTTTTCCCCTTGTACAAGTTGCGCTATCGGATAAGAAGTTTTGTTAGTTAATTTTAAAAAGATACTCCTCTGTAATTCATGACCGAGACTATCGATAAAATTATAAAGGATGTTCAAGAAATTCCTCCGTATTTATTTGAAGCGGGTTCTTTGAGAAGTTTAGAAGCCATCCTATTACAGAAGCGGGTGGCAGACAGTGATTATGCTGTATTTTTGATTGATCATTATTTTCAGGGCCAACTTGATAAGCTGGGCAGTCTTCCGGTGTACAAACAAGATTGGATGCATTTTGTTGATACCAAAAGCGAGCCCACAACCGATGATATAAACATTTTGAGGGATCGCCTTTTAGGATGTGATAAAGAAAGCCCCGTTGCAGTAATAGGTATAGGGGGTGGAGCTACTATGGATGTGGCCAAGGCACTATCCAATTTGTTGACCAATAAGGGAAATGCCGAGGATTACCAAGGCTGGGATTTAGTTAAAATTCCGGGAGTTTTTAAGGTTGGTATTCCCACTGTTTCTGGTACTGGTGCCGAGGCATCCCGCACATGTGTGATGATAAATCCCCGTAATGGGATCAAGCTGGGAATGAACAGTGAACACACAGTTTTTGATCAGCTGATCCTTGATCCGGATTTAACTCGCACTGTTCCTTCGAACCAGTACTTTTATTCAGGTATGGATTCTTATATCCATTGTATGGAAATTTTAAACGGGTCCCACAGGAATTTGCTCGCCGATGAACTTTCTGTCCAAACTATGAAGTTATGCCGTGAAGTATTTTTCGATGATGATATGAAAAGCAGCTCTAATCGGCGAAAATTAATGATGGCATCTTTTCTGGGGGGGCTTGCTGTGGCAAATTCTTATGTGGGCGTCGTTCACCCATTTTCTGCTGGGCTCAGTGTAGTTCTTGGTGTTCACCATTGTATGGCAAATTGCATTACAATGACCGCGATGGAAGAGTTTTATCCGAAAGAGTTTGAGGAATTTATAAGCATGATTGAGAGGCAGAAAACGGATCTTCCGCAAGGGCTCTGTAATAACCTTGATCAGAATCAATACGAATCTTTGTATCAGGCCACCATTGTTCATGAGAAGCCGTTAACTAATGCTTTGGGAAGTGATTTTAGAAATATCTTGACCAAAGAAAAAGTGAAAGAACTCTTCTTGCATATGTAGTGTTATGAAATTTAAAATTCCTTTCAGTGGGCGTCAGCATGAATACTCGGATGATGAGGTGAATGCAGTTGTGCATGCGATGAGAAATGCAGACCCTCTCACGCAGGGGAATTTTCTACATGAGTTTGAGAAAAAAATTTGCCATTATTTAGGAGTTGAAAATGCTTTTGCTGTTTGCAATGCGACGGCCGCCCTTGAAATGGCAGCCCAGTTTTGTGGTTTTCAGGAGGGTGATGAAGTTGTTATCCCATCGCACACCTATACATCCTCCGCCTATCCTTTCTTAAAAAAAGGCGCAACGGTTGTCTGGGCTGACATTGATCCGCAATCACGAGTAGCCACAGCCCGAACCATTTCTGACTGTATAACACCTAGGACGAAAGCAATCGTGGTTCCCCACCTATATGGATATGGGGCTTATATGCCTGAAATAATGGATGTCGCCAAGAGTTATAAATTGTTAGTGATCGAGGATGCCGCTCAAGCACTAGGTGTTGAGATAGATGGGAAAAAAGCTGGGACCTTTGGTGACTTTGGTGTGATTTCATTCCATTCTCATAAAAATATTTCCACTTTGGGTGAAGGTGGGGTGCTTGTGGTTCAGAATAATACAATCGCCGACCAAGTTCCAATGTTAAGGCATAATGGCCATTGTGCCTTTCCGTTCGAGCGGAAAGATTACTGGATACCGGCCATGGGTAATGTGGATTTCCCAACACTTGAGGGAGAAATCCTTTGGCCTAACAATTACTGTCTCGGGGAAGTCGAATGCGCGTTAGGTTTGAAACTGCTAGAAAGAATAGATGGGATCAATGGCCAAAAAAGAAAGCGGGCGCTTGATTTTATAACAGCGCTTTCAGAATTTCCGAAAATAGAGTTCCATCGTGTTGAATCCGCACGCCATAATTACCACCTTTTAGCGGCAAAAATAAATAATAACCAAAGAGACAACTTTATTCGCAGGATGGCGACTGAGAAAGGGATTCAGTGCGTTGTTCAGTATTATCCTCTTAACAGATACGCTCTTTATCAGAAAGCAGGATTTGGAAGTGCCAATTGCCCAAATGCTGACCACTTTTTTGACAATATGGTTTCTTTTCCTTTTCATCACGGTTTAACAGAAGAGGACCTTGATTACATGGTTCAGTCAACCAAAGAAGTTTTGGGAGGCTTGAGTAATTAAATGGACACTGCCATTTTTATTCCAGCTATCAAAAAGAATGTTGCCTTCGCTGATGATTTGGTGAAGAAGCTTGCCGATAAAACTCTGATCCAAAGGGCAATTAATAAGGCTCGGAAAATTGTTTCTGAGCAATGCATATATGTTGTAACAGATTCAGAGGAAATCTGCCTGGTTTGCAAGCGAAATAATGTTCAGTATTATTATGATAAAGATTTATGGTTCTCCTCTCCTCATGTTATAGACAATCTTGGATTTATTCTCTCGCAATTTAGTGAAGACTACAAAGAGATAATTCTCCTTTCTCCCTACGCGCCGCTATTGGATGGAGAAGATATTCTAAAGGCCTTGGAAAAATTCAGATCGGAAAAGAACTGTGAGCTTTTGATTCCAGTTAAAAAAGAAAAATCTCGAGCTTTCCAGCAAAACAAAATAGGTTTCAGGGAAATGTTGATTGGAGGTTCTGAACATGAGCTATTAATCGAATCCCAGGCATTTAAGATATTAAGCAGTTCTCTGGTCGATAACGGATTTAAAAATAACAAAGTGAAACCATTTTCATATGAGTTGAATAATAATTTGCTTGAAATACGCAGTTATCAGGATTGGTGGGTTAGCGAAAAACTACTTAAAAGAAAGCGGATTGTTTTCAGGGTTAAGGGGGATGAACGAATTGGAATGGGGCATATATACAGGGCGCTTACACTGGCCCATGAGATCACCGACCATGAGGTGTATTTTATTTGTGATGAAAAAAGCCAGAAAGCTGTTGAGCGCTTAGCCGGTGGTGATTATTGGATTGGAATTTATAAAGAGACTGAGATGGTGGACCGCATTCTTGATTTGAAGCCTGATCTGGTAATCAATGACATCCTAAACACCAAGAAGAACTATGTCTTAAAGCTTCGTAACAATGGTATTAAGGTTGTTAATTTTGAGGATTTGGGG
>CAZXGI010000151.1:0-3611 GCA_964639965.1 uncultured Rhodospirillaceae bacterium | reverse complement strand
AGAAAAATTGGTCGCAATAACTCAAAACGACTTTTTAATTTATGATGACGTATTGTGCAACCAAAGTTCTAAATCGGGGAGGAGGACAATTATTATAAATAAAATAGTCTGTTTTCAATCTTAATAAAAATTAAAATTTAAAAACAAAAAAACAATAACTGATAAGTTACCATATTCAAATCAAAGGCTTTATATCATTTTTGTGATTTGATGAGTATTAATTCATTATATACATACATCCAGCCCATATGAGAAAAGGAAGCAAGATGTTAGAACTTTATTTCTTTGAGAATTCTATCTGCTCTGAACGGGTACTTATGACGCTTGCTGAGAAACGTATTAACGACTGGAAGCCCCGTCATGTGCATCTCTTTGAACGCCAGCAATTCGATCCAAAGTATTTGAAGTTAAATCCTAAAGCACAAGTCCCTACGCTTGTTCATAACGGTGAAGTTATCCGCGAATCTTCAATTATTACTGATTATTTAGATGACCTTTATCCAGACCCGCCTTTAAAATTACCTACACCCTCAAAAGTTGCCCAAATGCGGGAGTGGATTAAAGAAGCCGATGAAGCCGGTTTTGAAGGCATTGCTTCACTCTCATTCGTAATCGTGTTTAGAGCAAAACTTATGGCTATGTCGGAAAGCGATAGAAATTCTTATTGGGAAGGGCAAACAGTATTGGAACGCACCCAACGGCAAAAATCTTGCGTGTTTGAAGGATTAAATTCGCCATATGCGCTTAGGGCAATTTCTACATGGCAACGAATATTTGAAAAAATTAACAAAACGATGTCGGATAAACGGGAATGGATTATGGGCGAAGTCTTCACTTTGGCTGACCTTAATCTTGCTCCATTCGTTGCCCGTCTAGATGGATTAAAACTGGTTGAGTGTTGGTTAAGTAATTTACCAAATACCCAACGGTGGTGGAGTTCTGTCAAAAAGCGGCCGAGTTTCATCGAAGCAAGAGTAGGGCCTTCTGCAGATGAGAGTGAAACAATGGGGATCGAAGGCACAAAAATTCTTGAGGATTTCGAAAAAAAGCGAGCTCAATATCTCGCCCAATACAAATGACCCAATTTGAATGAGCGGTGATTTCAAAAACTACGAAGTTGCTATCGTTGGCCTTGGCGTGGTCGGTTCAGCTCTCGCAAATATTCTGGGGAAATATGGCATCAGAACCGTTGCACTGGATCGGGAGACATCGGCTTATAATTTACCAAGAGCGGTCATGTTTGATGATGAAATAATGCGCATATTCCAGTCTATGGGACTAGCAAAAAAAATTGAAGGTATTTCAGAGATAGGTGGCGGGGCTAAATTTCTAAATGCCGGTGGGGCTACTTTGGTTCATTGGTCGCGCCCTGAAATGATAAGTCCAAACGGCTGGTACGTTAATTATCGTTTTCACCAACCAGATTTAGAAAAGATCTTACGTGAAGGCTATAGACGGTATCCACAAATAATTGAAAAATGGGGATGTGAAGTAACTAGGGTTGAGCAAGATCAGGACGGCATAACGCTGCGATACCGCGAAACTCCGTTTGCCTCGGAAAACTCTTTACGAGCTTCATATGTTATAGGTTGCGATGGAGCTCGCTCTTTTATCCGGTCGGCCATAAATACAGAAATCGACGATCTCGGTTTTCACGAACCTTGGCTCGTCATAGATTTATTAATGAACATTCCTCAAAAAATTGAGAACCGGGAAAGCTTCCATTTTTGTGAACCCGAACGATCAGGAACATATGTTTTTCTTGGGGCAAAAAGGAAGCGGTGGGAATTTAGACTGAACCCCGATGATAATCCAGAAGAAATTTGTAAGCCAGAATTTATTTGGCCGTTATTAAAACGTTGGATTACACCAGCAGAGGCCAAAATCGAGCGTGCGACAGTTTATACCTTCCACTCAACTATCTCCAAACAGTGGTGCGATCGGCGGCTATTTATAGCTGGCGATGCAGCTCATCAAACACCCCCATTTATGGGTCAAGGTATGTGTGCAGGTATACGTGATATTATGAATATCAGCTGGAAGCTAAAGGAAATATTGAGAAATGGTGCTTCTGAAACTTTGCTCGAAAGTTATCAAATTGAGCGTTATCCCCATGTCAAACAATATATTGACCTAACAATTCAAATGGGCCAAATGATCAACCAAACCTCGGCAGCAATAGTCGCTGGGAATGCTACCGATCCAAAAAAGGGCCCTCAAACATTAAGTCAATTTAAACCTTCATTAGGGTCAGGGTTAGGAATTGGTGCTTCGCCTTTGGTTGGTAGCCTTTTTCCGCAGCCAAGGATAAACTCGGGTAATTTGCTGGATGAATATCTTGACATCAACTTCGCACTGATTGTATCTCGCACGTTCAAACAGAATCTAACTGAAACTGACTTCAAGCAATTTAGGGAGAAAGAAATCAAAATTGTGATAGATCAAACAGATCAACTAGAACTTTGGTTTGAAAAAAAAGGCGTTGGTGCTGTACTCCTTCGCCCCGATCGTTATATTTTAGGCATTGCCAATAAAAAATCGGATCTGGAGACCTTATTAGCGTTTTTTAAAAAATAATGCAGGTGTTAGTTTGAATGTCTATATTACGTATCGAAGAATTGGTTTATGGAGTTGAAAATATTGAAGAATGTAGTGATTTTCTCAAACAATGGGGCTTAACAGAAATTGATTCCAATAAAACAAAAGTTAGTTTTAAGACGCTCGAAAACCAAAATATCATTTTGAAAGAATTAGATGACCCCTCTCTACCGCCAACATATGAGGACCGACCAACGCTGCGGGAAATTATATGGGGGGTAGACCATCAGGATGCCCTTGACGAGATTGAGAAAGACCTAGTTAAAGATAGAGAAGTGGTAAAAGATGAGGCGGGACGCCTGCACAGCCATGACGACCGGAATAATTATTTTGGATTCCAAATTGCAAATATTATTCAAACAGATATATCAAAAGAAAACCTGAATCTCGTCGAAAATATCAATCGCGTAAACGAACACAACTGGCCTGAAGATAAAATCCAACCGATTCGAATAGGGCACATAGTTTATAGTATCGAAGCTAAAGACAATTGGTCGGCTGCAGAGTTTTATGTTGATCGCCTTAAATTTCGAGTTACTGACCGATCAGAAGATGGGGGTACATTTTTACGAGCGGATGGCTCCAATTTTCATCACAATGTTTTTCTTTTTCATCGTCAAGGCTCCCGTCCCTATTTCAACCATGTTGCATTTGAATTACAGTCATTTGATGATGTAATGATTGGCGGCACGAACATGCTGAAGTACGGAGCAAAAAGTGTATCAGGGCCTGGGCGCCATTCTTTAGGATCGAATTGGTTTTGGTACTTCAACAATCCTTGCGGAGGCGACATCGAATATTTTGCTGATATGGACCGGATGGATGACAATTGGGAACCTCGTCATTGGAAGAAAGCGCCACCGTATGCCCGCTGGATGTTAGGTGAGTCCGAACTCAAGGGCTAATCTTATCAGTTCCGTAGCTATAGTTTTCTAGCTCTACTTAAATAGTTGTGTTCGGCAACCAAAGTGCTAAATCGGGGAAGAGGACAATTATTATCAATAAAATAATTT
>CAZXGI010000150.1:0-3629 GCA_964639965.1 uncultured Rhodospirillaceae bacterium | reverse complement strand
AGCGAATAAGCGAACTGGATAGATAACCGGCTATGCCGATTGAAATCATCCCAACAATGACTTGAGCAACTGTTCCACCCATATAAGAACTCCAGATAAAAAATCCTAGTCCTCCACCACCTTGTTGCCCTCCGCCGGAAATCATTTCTGACGCTAAAACGACTTCCCAGGTGATACCCATTCCAACAGCGGCACCTGTCCAAATTGATGGCAGTGTTCCAGGAAGAATAACCTTCCAGAAAAGATCCCACTGTTTAGCACCCATTGATTGGGCTGCACGAAGGTATTGAATGTCAATGCTTCTTGCACCACCAAGAACGTTAATAACAATCGTGAAGAAAGCGCCAAGGAACGTAACAAACGCGATCGACATCTCCGTTGTCGGCCAGAAGACAATGGAAGCTGGAACCCACGCAAGTGGCGGAATAGGTCTCAAAATCTCAAAAGGTGGGAAAAATATTTCTCGAAAGTAACGATTGACGGCCAGCATCAAGCCAAATGGAATTCCAATAATCATGGCTATAATAAAACCTGCGAATACCCGTCCGGTACTCAGATACCAACTTTCCCAATATCCCGTGTAGTAGATGATTTTTTCCCAGGCAGCTACTACTTCCGTGGGAGGGGGCACTTTTCCAATCCATGGAATTTCAACTCCAAACCAAACCTTTGACTGTGAACAGACTTCCCAAAAAACGACAGCACCAATTAGCGCGATAACGCCTCGCCAGAACGATTTGTTAGTCAATATCTTTTCAAGTTTTGATTTCTTTTTCGGAATTGAACTTATACTTTTGCTTTGAACAGCGTCTGTCATTTTAAGCCAACTCCCTTTCACCTGCATCAAAAGCTTTTTTAGCTTCCTCATGGACGGCTTCTTTTGTTTCCTCAACCAACACACGGAATTCTTCAGTAGTTAATGTTTGATAGTCTCTTGGCCGAGGGATTGATACATCAACTGTTTTCTTTAATGTTGCAGGTCTTGTCGTCATAACAACGACCCTATCGCCCAAAAATATAGCTTCTTCTAAGTCATGCGTAATGAAAAAGATCGTCACCTTTGTTTTATCATATACCTCAAGAAGGGATTCATGCATGATAGATTTTGTTAGGGCGTCCATAGCACGGTAAGGTTCATCTAAAAGCAATACCTTTGGATCATTGATTAATGCCCTGACGATTTCAGAGCGCCGTGCCATTCCAGAAGAAACTTCGCCGGGGTATTTATGCGCAACATCCCCGATTCCTGCCTCAGCCAACATATACTCAGCTTTTTCATGGGCCTCTGCTTTAGTCATTACGCCTTGAACGATTGGGCCGTAAGCAACGTTTTCACCCAATGTTTTCCAAGGGAACAATGCTCCGTGTTGAAAGACGACCATTCTATCTGCACCTTGCTCAGCCTTTGGTTTTGACGGGCCACAAAGCAACTGGTCATCAAGGTAAATTTCTCCCGCAGTAATTGAGTGAAATCCAGCTATCGCATTTAGCAATGTGGTTTTACCACACCCAGATGGCCCGACGATCATGCAAACTTCACCCGCCGCTATTTCGAGCGAGCAATCATCAACTGCCATCACGTTTACGCCGTCTGGATCATAGATCTTAGTAACATTACGGATGCTAATTGCGCCCACTGGTTTATTTTGATCGGACATTTATCTGCCCTCTAAAGCAAGCGCACGGACACGCCACTGCATCATTCTGTTACCTGCAAATCGCACTAAAGCAGAAGAGACCCAACCGACGAAGCCAAGCGTCAACATACCAATAACCATGGTAACATATGTGATGTTCATATAACTATCCATGATCATATACCCAAGGCCAAACTCACCTGAGACCATCTCTGCTGCAACCAAAGAAAACCAAGCTACCCCAACACTTATTTGCAATCCTGTGAAAATAAAGGGTAAAGACCCTGGTACAACAATATGCCAGAACACGTGGTGGGGTTTTGAGCCTAAGCATTTAGCTGCTCGAAAATACTCTTCATCAATTGAGTCAACCCCTAAGAGAGTATTTAATGTAGTTACAAACAAGGACGCTAACGTTGCCAGGTAAATTACTGGAGTTTCAAACCCACTAAACATTAAAATTGCTAAGGGTACCCACGCGAGGATGGGGATAGGTCGCAAGACTTCAAGGATTGGAAAAGTATAATCACGAAAAGTTTTTGACCAACCCATGAACAGACCTAAAGGAACACCAACACAAGTAGCAATTGTAAATGCAATCAAAATACGTCTGCAGCTGACAACAATATGTTCATAATATATTGGACTGAATAGTGAAATACCCCAGTCCGGATCCGGGTTTATCCATTCCGTTATAACCTCAACAGGCCCAGGTAATTTATTGAAACGCGGGAGTTCCCAGCCTTCAACAAACAAATAGTATGTGGCGATCCAGAGAAAAACACCAAAGAACATTAGATACGGTGTCAGTGTTTTGAGACTTTTTTGCCAATTATAGACTCTTAGCGCTAACCCAGTTGGGGCTTCTCGAGTATTCACTGTAGATTCTTTTTGATTCATAGCAAGCCTAAGTATTTAGAATTTAACCCTATGTAAAGTTACCGTAAATTGTGCGAAAATATTTTTTACTTCCACGCAGTACGTATACTACTAATTAATTTATTTTTGAACAAAAAAATGGAACCATAAAATGAATCTTTACTAATTTTTGTGCAAAAAAAAATCTACAAAAAGGGTCCCGATCTTGAGATCGGGACCCGGTTTTGTAAGAATTCCTAACCAATCAGTTTTTATACTGAGAAAGTGGAACACCGTCGATTTTTCCTAGCGGGCTTTTTAATCCACGCTCTTTAAGAATTTTTCGAGCCATTCCATCCCAAACTGATTCAGGGCGTAATTCTTTCCGCTTTCCGAACTTTTTCTTCTTAGCCAAGAATGCGGTTGAAGCTTTCAACATGTTTTTGACCTTGGGGTTAAAAATAAAATCTAAGGTCAGTTTATTAACCCTACCTTCATCTCTGTAGAGAGAAGCCCAGAGAACTTTACGATCTATACCTTCTGTTTGATCGTCTGCCATTTTTGATACAGCATTTGCATTACCCAAGTCAGCAAGAAATAGCTGTGCATCTAGTTCCGCTTCTAACCATGCTCGGTGCACATCAGGGCGGGTCTGGATAATTTCATTCATCATGACAAGAAACCCTGCATCGCCGGCATCGTCACCAGCAAAATCAGCACCAGTGGCGCCTCTTCTTGCAATGCCTGCCATTTCGATTTTAGATGCTGTAGGTTCCCAGATTGCCGCTCCGGCAATTTTACCAGCTTCCAAGTTCTTGGTGATATTTTCAATGTTCATATTGAGATACTTTGAAGGCTTTATTCCCGCTTGTTCAAAAGCAAGCAACGCAAAGCGATCAGTGCAGGCACCGTGAGGAGCGGCAATTAGCTTGCCATTCATCCATTTGACTGCATCCATACCCGTTTTAAATTTTGGGGCATTATTTGGAACCAGAAAGATATTACATTGTTGTTTTGATGTTCCAAGAACGGAAATCATGCGAAGATCAACCTGTTTTTCTCTCATCGAGGAAACAATTGCAGGCATGTCGCCCATGTACCCGATGTGATTTTTTTCACCAAGTAGTTTGCCAA
>CAZXGI010000149.1:0-3706 GCA_964639965.1 uncultured Rhodospirillaceae bacterium | reverse complement strand
CTGTACCCCGGCCCCATTCAAAGGGAGGAAGACCCATAAAGGTTTTATAATAAAACCCTGCTGAAAGGAATCGACTAAACAAATTTGAAATTGACCCAAAATCAAACCGAACATTTGGCCAGGCGTTCTGTCCATATGCTGACAATTCATCATAAAGTTCTTGTGTTGTTGCTTTGATGTTGGAGTCTCGTTTTGCTCCTTCTCCGAGGGTAACGATAGCGCCCGATTCTTCAACGCCTGCGGACATAATACCACGGGCCCGATGGTATTTAAAACTACGGCCAACTAATTGTTCATTATTTGCCATTAAAGCGGAGGCCAAAGTATCTCCAGGGTGACCACTCATTTTTCGGCCATCCCAAGTAAAATTTATTGTTTTATCGCGGTTGATGCAGCCACCAGAGGTTAAACGCTGTGATGTCATTTTTCAGACTCAAGCATTTTTTTAAAACCATCATGGGCAGCGCGAACTGATTTGATTTTATGTGAAACTGTATCTCTTTCTACGAATAACCACATACGGCATCCATTGACGTGATGCCACGTTTCTGTCTGTAACCCACGAATATTTTCTCTTTGAAAAACTGCCTCCAGCCATTCTTCTTTGGGAGCGTTGAGCTCAGGATATTTTATTGAGCCATCACCACCATACGTAAACTCACTATGGTCCCGTTCGCCGCAAAATGGACACGGTATCTGAATCATATATAAGCCCTCTTATCCATGTAGCTTTGGATCCGGTCCGGCACCACGTTCGTCAATATTGATACCGCGTTCAAAACGTTTCAGGTCATGGTTTGCAATGATTTGATTAGGGCGATTGTTGGCGATTAGGTCCGCAAAATACCAGCCTGCACCTGGGCCTGCTTTAAAACCCCCATAGTTCCATCCAGCGTTGAGATATAGATTAGAAAGGGGGGTTTTGCAGATAAAGTGGGAGCCATCCATAGACATATCACAGACGCCAGACCAATGACGTAGAAGACGCACGCGCCCCAAACAAGGCAAAATTGAAATAGCACATTCAGCTACATCTTGGACAATAGGAAGATTACCGCGTTGGGCATATGATTTGTACCAATCTAAGTCGCCACCAAATACCATACCCCCTTTGTCAGACTGTGATATATAAAAATGAGTACCGCCAACCCCAAAGACCACGACATAATCCAACAAAGGTTTAAGGGGTTCTGTGACAAAGGCCTGTAATTTGTGTGACTCGATTGGCAGTTTTCCTAGTCCTGCCATTTGCCAAAGAAGCGAAGTATGTCCAGCAACGGACAAACCTATCTTTTTGCCCCTAATAAAACCGCGTGATGTTTGAAGTCCAACAACTTTATTTTTTTCACGTTTAATTCCAGTGACTTCGCAATTCTGAATAATATCTACGCCTCGTTGATTTGCTGCTCTTGCATAACCCCAAGCGACGGCATCGTGTCGCGCGGTACCAGCTCGTTTTTGCACTGCCGCTCCGGTGATTGGGAAACGCGCATCTGGGTCATAATTTAAGTGTGGAATTTTCTGCTTGAGTTTGTCTAAATTCCAAATTTCGGCATCAGCACCTGTGAGTCGCATTGTATTATAACGCTTTGCCGTTGCATCAATCGCCGCAGGGCTGTGCAGAAGCGACACGTGCCCTCGTTGGCTGAACATGACATTATAATTTAAATCGTGGCTCAGGTTCTCCCATAACTTAAGCGAATGCTCATAAAATTCACGGTTGCCGCGCTGGACGTAATTGGACCGCACAATTGTCGTATTGCGGCCGGCATTGCCACTTCCTAACCAGCTTTTTTCTACCACTGCTATATTTTTGGTAGCATGATTTTTTGCAAGGTAATAGGCAGCCGCAAGGCCGTGAATACCTCCACCAACGATGACAACATCATATTGAGCCTTGGGTTCGCAATCTTGCCATTGTCGATCCCATCCTTTCTGGTCAATCAACCCATTTTTGAGGATATTCCAAGCTGAAAAGTGGGTCATCTGATGTCGTTTCGGTTAAAAAAGACCATTTAAAATACTTTATCGTAATAGATTATGAGTCTATCCACTGTAAATGTCATGAATAGTTACCTTTTACTCGATTTTTAAGCGGATCGAAGTGTGGGAGACAAGTCGTTTTGCTTCTTAATCGTTTTTGATGACCGTCAAGTTGTCCAATTTCCAAGTCACAACCAACGTCACTGTAGTTAATATCAACTCTACCCATTGCTATAACTTTACCAAGAATTGGAGATTTTACAGCTGAAGTTATAGTCCCAACTTGAGCTTTCCCAATGTAAAGGGGGTCTCCCGATGAAGGCACTAAACCACCCTCAATATCAAGACCAACTAGCTTGCGTTGTGGGTCTTCCTGCCTTTGCAGTATTGCCGCCTTACCTATAAAATCATCACCCTTTGTTTTTATAGGAACAGTAAACCCAATCCCAGCTTCAAATGGATCAGTCTGGTCAGAAAATTCATATCCAGAAAAAATTAATCCTGATTCAATGCGTAATATATTGAGAGCCGTAAGACCAAGCGGGAGCATCCCCTTAGGTTCACCAGAAGCCCAAATTGTTTCAAATACAGTCTCGGCATCCTTAGGATGACAGAAAATTTCAAATCCTAACTCTCCGGTATAACCGGTCCGACTAATAACGCAGGCGACCCCATGAAAATCTTTGATACGCCCTATAGAAAAGCGAAACCATTTTAATTCGTCAATTGATGGCTGTGTTGGCGGTGTCCAAATAATTTCCCTTAAAATTTCTCGCGAAAGAGGGCCCTGTACAGCGATATTACTCATTTGGTCAGTAGAGGTTTTCACCCAGGCATTGAGATCACGGTCTTTCGCCTGTTTTCTAAGCCACAACCCACCATCATCATTTCCTCCAATCCAACGAAAATTGTTTTCACCAAGCCTAAATATTGTACCGTCATCTATCATACCACCATGCTCGTAGCACATAGCCGTATACACGACTTGCCCCACGGAGAGTTTTTTTATATCACGAGTGAAACTGATCTGCAGTAATGCTTCGGCATCTGGGCCTGTGATTTCATATTTGCGTAACGGAGAAAGGTCCATTATTGCCGCTTTTTCTCTACAGGCCCAATATTCAGAAATAAAGCCATGGTTAGTCATTTGATTAGGAAGCCAGTAACCATTATACTCAGAAAAATCACGGGTATGCTTTGAAAAAGCATGATGAAAACCAGTTTCTTTTGTATCTTCCATATCACTCTCCGATGTTTTTCGCCAACCAATTGAGCGTTTAAACTCTTCATTTCGTTTGTAGACTCGCACCTGAATATCAGTTGGATTCCAGCCATTTGCGGGGTCTACATCACACGGACAACCAGTGGAAATGCAAATTAGGTCAGTTAGAGCACGAAGTAATACATAGTCGCCTGGCCGGGACCAAGGATCATCCATACCGATAGAAAATTTACTGTCTAGAAAGGTATTAAAAAAGAAGTTAATTGCAGGCCACCCAGCTCGCGGTTTAATGTCATAGCTGCCAAGCTCCACACTAATATTATCTGAACAATTAGGATGACCAGGATAACCTAGGTCTTCATAATAACGAGCCGTGCAAGCAAGCCCAAATGTGTCATGTCTGCCGCACGTATCTTGAATAATCTCCACTAGCGGTTCATGATCCACACTAAAGTACTTTGAAAAAATTCCTGGCGTCGGATATAACGAACCCATCAATGA
>CAZXGI010000148.1:0-3747 GCA_964639965.1 uncultured Rhodospirillaceae bacterium | reverse complement strand
CACGAAGTAGGGATGTGCTACCCGTACTCAAAAGCCCCGCCTCGCCCCGCGCACAACCAGGTGAAAATAAAGCGCACAATGCCGCAGATTAAATCAAGTTCCCCAATGCTATCCATCCCAAGACAAAATGAATCATCCAAGCACCAACAAGATTTTTCTGTCGATAAAAGACGTATCCGAACAGTAAGCCCGATATGAATGTAAAAAAGACAGCATTTAACCCATATTGCAAATGAAATATTGCGAATAAGAATGCTGCTAACAATATTGATAAGAATGGATTCGAATTAGCAAATAACTTAAGTAGTGTGGTTTGCAACACACCCCTCGCAACAAATTCCTGAAGCCCCGAATGAACTAAATAATTCAATGCCATGGGGGAGAGAAAAAGTAAGATAGTTTGTTTAAACGAGTAACCAAGCGACCAGATCAATATTGGCGCAATAATAATTATTAGAATGGTGGATTCAACAAAGCTGTTCTTAAAATTAACTTTTGTAATCCCATAACTACTGATCGGCTCTGGATTTTTCCAAATAACATACAAAATTGGGAGCATTAGCGCTATCAGATATACCCAACCCGCTTCGGCGGTGTTTACATTAATTCCAGTATCGTATTCAGTCATCACCTGGATAAATATGCTTGAAAAACCCAGGGCAAAAGTGATAACGAGAAATAGTCTCCCAAAGTGAACCGAACGTTTTAATAGACTAATTTGGTGCTCTAAGTTCAATACGTAACTGTCATTACTTTTGTTCAATTTAGTGGACAGTAGCGCCGTAATATTTTCGAGGATCTTATTCAGTATCTTCTGTTTTGTAATGTGACCTCGCTCAAGCACCATAGCAACTGTTGTTTCATTTGCGACAACGTCACACAAGCGTTTAGATTCCTCTGTTGCAAATGAAACTTCACCGAAACAATCTCCTTTGTTTAGTTCTGATAATTTATGTTTCAATGATTGCGATTGATCATACTTTTCTAAAGTTACACTTCCCTCGAGAATAATATACATCTCACGTGAGGCATCACCTTCATGCACAAAATAAGAACCTTTTTGAAATGTTTTTATTTCAGACTGCGCAACTAATTCGTTTATCTCACTGACTGTCAACCCTTCAAGGATCGGGTTGCGTTTTAATTGCGTTGAGTAAATAGATGGATCAGCGGTCATAGTAGGTGCGTCTAAAAATCTGTGAATAAGATCGTCAGTGTATCAAGCAAAGAAGGCGCGTCACAGTCACTTGATCACCGAGCTGTTCTATTGATAAGTGATGTGATTGTTACTGGAAATGTCATTTGAATAATATTCACACCGGGTTGCTTCATATATAGAAAGTAATCGATCAACTATCGTCTGTTCATCAAGGCCTGAAAAATTAATACGCGTATTGCTCCCAAAGGCGGCTAGCAATTTCTCATCATCTAACAAAGCGACTACTGTCCTTGCATACGTGTCCTCGTCATGAGGCGTAACAAATCCGTTCACATTATCAGTCACTGCATGTCTGACGCCTGGGCCATCTACAATCACCGCTGGCAAGCCGAAATGCAGCGCTTCATATACGGTCAGTCCTTGTGTTTCCGAGATAGAGCTACAAAGAAAGAGGTCAGCAAAGCGATACCAGGTCGCAAGATCGATTCTAGGTAGAAATCCAAGAAAAGAAATGTGATCTTTTAGTCCCCAATCCTTTGCAAGTGTGATCAATTCCTGTTTCATTTCCCCATCACCAATCATAACTAGATGCGTATTTGGCTTTAGTTCATGAATACGCTTAAACGCTTTTAGTAGGAATAGCAGGTTTTTTTCGGCGACTACTCTTCCAACGCTCAAGCAGATGCTAGTGTTTTTTGGCAACCCTAAGCGCTTTAGGTAGGGTGATGTGTCACCTGTTGATGTAAAAGCATTTGGATCAATTGGAGTAGGCAACACGTGAATTGATTTTTTATAACCATAGTTTCTGGCAACCTTCTCCATGTCAACGGAAGGAATAATGATGCTATCGCAGGCATCAAAAATATATTTACCATAAGACATGTGCACTCGTTGCCGGAATTGCTCTGGCAACGGGATATACCTTAGGTATTTGTCGAAATAGGTATGATAGGTCATGATTTTTGGGACATTGTTTTTCTTTCGCAGCCAACGGCCCAATAAACCCGCGCTGAATGGTGTGTGAGTATGAATTATGTCCCAATGAGTAGTACGGATTTGCCGAATGGTCTTGCGCGGAAGTGGCAAAAAAATATGGTGCTCTTTGTAAGCAATTGACCGTAGTCGTAGATTATTTTGTTCAGTGTAGGGAGTTGCACACTCGGGTGACACAATCGTTACATGGTGCCCTCTGTTGCGTAATGAATTCGATACCCAATCCACGGCATACGGCACTCCGTTAATAGTGGGTTTGTATGTATCCGTTATCATTAATATGTTCATACTCTCGCTCGCTACCCTAGGCCAAATACCTGACGTTAAGCTGAGGCGGGAATATTGCTGGAGCAGCTGCTCTTACGATATTCAATCGCGCAAAGCTATCAGATGAAGCACGAGTCCAGGCGCTACGATTACAGTAAGTAGTGGGAATAAGCTAATTTATAAACTCTCTATAAAACCCGATTAACTCTCTTATATAGGTCTTTAGCTCATATCTAGACGCGAGGGTGGCGGATTCTTTTTGAGCAATTTTTAATTCTTTTTCTGAACTGTGTAGTATTTTGATCAGCCTTGAAAAGGCATCTGAATTGTTGCCCATCAGATAATGGGTGAATAAGGTTCGGGGATATTCCACGTTATCGCGCAAGATTAATGGCAGCTCACAGGCGCTTGCCTCAATTGTTGCAAAAGAAAAATTTTCCTGAAATGACGGCAAGAAATAGACATCAGCCATCGAATAGTAAGCAGGCATTTCCTTATAATCGATCGTCCCAGTAAAGACCACATTTTTGGGCGCGTGATCACAGACCTTGGTTAACCGGCGATAATCTGCGGTTAAACGTCCATAAGGTCTTCCTCCTACCCAAACAAAAGTGATATCAGGGCAATTTTTTGCTGTATCTAAAAAATCATAAATTCCTTTCCGAGGTTGGATTTGTCCAACGCAGATTGCGACAAAATCATCATCTTTAAGACCTAATTTTCTACGAATACTCAATCTGGCATTAGGGTCTTTCTTGAATCTTTCTCGATCAACACTATTACATAACACTTCAATCCGTGTATTAACTCCGATGCTTTGAAGCTCTTCTTTAACAACTGAAGACACGGCAATGACGAGTGATGCCCGACTGAAAACCCACTTCAAATATGATGTGGCGATAGGTTGCCACAAGCGACTGAAGATCAAACTACCAATAAATGAGCCTGGGACAACATGGGCGCTAACAATCAGTTTCTTTTTATGAAAATAGCTTACCCAGAGATATTTTAGGCCGATAGAATGGGCATGAATTAAGTCGCTTTGTTTGTAGCGTGTGTTGAGATGAATCGTGATGCCTTCTTCTTTTTTTAGAGCTTCTTTTGCTGCGACAAATGCTGTGCAAACGCCGTTTGCTTCACCGATAAAATCTTCTACTAACAAACTGATGGAAAACGTTGGTGTCAAGTTATAAACCTTTTTGATATCTAAGTATCAGCAGCATGAACCTGCATCCTGACTCAATTTGTAATAAACGCTGGGCCGTTATTAATGGGGGAGGGTGGCCAAGCCCGCCATTAGAAAAACAATATACTTGTATGAGAAGGTA
>CAZXGI010000147.1:0-3920 GCA_964639965.1 uncultured Rhodospirillaceae bacterium | reverse complement strand
TGGGGGCCAAAACTCGATTTTAAATGGCAAATAACTACTTGGTCTCAGAATTACCTTGCCATAATAATTCATAACCCAGCTCTTTAGACTCGGTACAAAACTCGACCAGCTTACTAAATTTTTCTTTGAAGGCTTGATCCGCATGGCTGGCCTCATGTTGGTCAAAACTCTTCCAATATGTAACGATTGCAAGGTGGTCACCCTCATCACCCGCATCGCCTACCGAACCCTCATCACTAACAAATCCAGCGTATTTAAATACCTGCCCAGCAATAAATCCACCGTTTTCGTCGCCATAGTTATTCTTAACTGTATTGCACATCTCTCCCACAGCAAGTTCGACGTCATCTACATCGACGCCATCTTTTAACTTAACGACATTGAATAACATTACGGATTCAAA
The DNA here is from genome assembly GCA_964639965.1 of uncultured Rhodospirillaceae bacterium. Classification (GTDB taxonomy): domain Bacteria; phylum Pseudomonadota; class Alphaproteobacteria; order Rhodospirillales; family UBA2165; genus TMED23. The sequence goes on along the minus strand of CAZXGI010000147.1, from coordinate 3,517 downwards.
GGGAACTTCGATTGAGCCAAACATAGTTCTCTTCATACACGCCCTAAGTTAAAATTGCAAATTTATCGAATGTGTCGAAATTGATAAGGCTTGAATCACTTTCTAAGCAAGATTAATATAGGTAACTGTATTTAAAATACATCTCAAGTATTGCACCTCTGCTTGTGGGTATGCAGAAGGTGCGACAGGCAAATATAAAATTTTAATATAAATTAGAAATTGTTATAAACTGGGGAGAATTGATGATGCAAAAAATTTCATTTTATATTGTTGTTCTAAGCGTTTTGTTCGCCTTTAGTACAGAAATAATCGCTAAAGAGTGGAATGTTTCCCTATGGGGTAAGCGACGAGCTTTTACTGAACACATTGAGAAGCTAGCAGAATTAGTCAAAAATAAAACAGACGGCAAATTTACTCTTAAATTAAGTTATGGTGGTTTGTCGAAAAATAAAGAAAACCTCGATGGAATTTCTATCGGAGCATTCGAAATGGCTCAATTCTGTGCAGGATATCATAAAGATAAAAATCCTTCCATAACCGTCCTAGAACTGCCATTTCTTGGGGTATCTTCCTTAAAACAAGAAATCGCTATTTCAATGGCTGTTTACAAACATCCAGCAGTTAAAAAGGATCTCTCTAGATGGAACGCAACTCTGCTAATGCCTTCACCTCTTCCACAATATAACATAGTTGGGAAAGGTCAGGCCCCAAAAACTCTAGGTGACTTTAAAGGACTAAGTGTACGAGCTACAGGTGGAATCGGAAAGGCAATGGCAACCATCGGAGCTATACCGACATCGATGTCAGCAACAGAGGTTAGACAAGCAATGGATAGTGGAGTGGTCAAGGCAGTCGCTTTTGCTCCCCACGCTCATATGGCCTTCGGTACGATCGAGAACGGTAAATGGTGGACAACAAACCTTAATCCTGGAACCGTTAATTGCCCTGTTGTTGCAAATACGGCAGCATTAAATAGCTTGGCAAGTGCTCATCGTAAAGCTCTGCTGGAATCCATTAGTCCTGCTTTAGCTCATTATGTAGATAACTATAATAACAAAACAATGAAAAGATGGGGTCCGGAAATAAAGAAACGCGGTATTCAAAAGGTTACATTCTCAAATTCAGAAATTGCAGCTTTTAAAAAAGCGGCCGCAGCTCCCGCTGCATCGGCCTGGATAAAAGCAAATTCTAAACGCGGATTACCTGCGCAAGAGCTTTATAATCTTGTAACGGGTATGATAGCCAAAGGTAAATAATTCATATTGAGCCTTGCACTATCTATAAATAGAGCAAGGTTCATTTTTTTGCCGATAACTCATAAGGTTGCCCTGAAATGGTTAGCTCATCGATCGTGCTATCAGACAACAGTTTGTTGAGTAAAATTGACCAGTTCCTTTGCAAACTTGAGAAATCACTCGCGCTGTTAAGCGGCGTGGCAGTTTTCATCCTGATGTTATTAGCAGTTTATTCTGTTGGTGGTCGCAACTTTTTTGATCAACCGTTATCCGGTTATGTTGATTGGATTGAACAATTCATGCCACTAATAGCATTCATGGGCATAGCCTATGTGCATCGTGAAGGCGGGCACGTGCGTATGGATATGCTAATAGGTTCACTTCAAGGTAGAGTGTTATATTTAGCAGAATTTTTTACAACTCTTGCAATCTTGATTTTAATGTTGCTTCTAGTAATAGGTAGCTGGGCTCATTTCGAACGCAGTTTTGACTTCGCTTCTCCTTTGTGGAGTCGAGATAGTACCATGGATATAGCATTGCCGGTCTGGCCAGCTAAGCTTTTGGTGCCGTTCGCATTTGGCACCTTATGCCTTCGTTTAATAGTTCATTTATGGGGATTTGGTCGGGCCTTTATCGTAAACGATGGACGTTTAGTTGCTATCCCAGTTCCAGTTGACCCTGCGAAGCAAGCAGCTTTAGAATCCGAATACGTTACGGAACGATATGATAAGGTTGGATAAGCATGGAGCCAATTGACATTGGATTATTTGTTTCCGGCGGAATGGTAGTCCTTGTTTTCCTGGGCATGCGAGTTGCGTTTGCAGCTGGATTAGCGGGATTAATCGGCCTAATCTGGATATTTTGGGCCAAGAAAGGATATGGAAATTCGGAGTTTTCTTGGGCTCTTATTGTTGCTTTAAAAACAGCGGGACAAGTGCCTCATTCCAAGATCTCCTCACAAGCTTTAAGCTTGATTCCAACTTTTGTTATGATTGGTTATCTAGCTTATTATGCTGGTTTAACTAGAGCTTTATTTGAAGCTGCCAAACGCTGGGTTGCTTGGGTTCCTGGCGGCCTCGCCGTTTCTACCGTTTTTGCTACAGCTGGTTTTGCTGCCGTCTCAGGTGCCTCAGTTGCGACGTCAGCCGTTTTTGCACGCATAGCTATCCCTGAAATGCTAAGGGTTGGTTATGACAAACGATTTGCTGCTGGTGTCGTGGCTGCCGGTGGAACTTTAGCATCGTTAATTCCGCCATCAGCCATCTTAGTAATATACGCTATAATCGTTGAACAAGATGTCGGGAAACTCCTTCTTGCTGGATTTATTCCAGGCGTATTTTCTGCAATTATTTACGGTCTCCTAATTATTGGAATGGCCCTTTCTATTAAAACCTTCGGTCCTCCTGTATCCGGATTCACATGGCGTGAGCGTTTAATTTCACTACCACCTGCTCTCCCCATCGTATTCGTTGTTATAACTATAATATTTTTTGTCTATAACCCTTTTGGAGGAGATGCCTGGGGAACTCCCACGGAAGGCGGAGCAATTGGAGCTTTTGTTGTTTTCCTAATTGCCCTTTTTCGGGGCATGCGGTGGACTGAATTAAAAGGCGCTTTGCTTGAAACGGCTAAATTGACGGTTATGATATTCACGATTATATGGGGTGTTCTAATTTACGTCCGTTTTCTTGGCTTTGCTGATTTACCTGGGGCTTTCGCCGAATGGATAACTTCACTCGCTTATCCACCAATATTAATTCTCGTATGTATACTTTTGGCATATGCATTACTAGGCATGTTTATGGACGCCATTGGTATGTTATTGCTCACGTTACCTGTCGTTTATCCAGCAGTAATGGCTTTAAATGGGGGTGAGAATGTTTCCGCCGCAAACAGTACATTTGGAATGTCAGGGACTATGTGTGCAATTTGGTTTGGTATATTAGTTGTAAAAATGGCGGAGTTTTGTCTCATTACACCGCCCATTGGACTCAATTGCTTTGTTGTAGCAGGAGTCAGGGACGATTTAAGTGTGCAAGACGTTTTTAAAGGCGTGACACCGTTCTTCATTGCTGATGCCATTACGATTTTCCTTCTCGTCCTTTTTCCGACGATAGTCTTATGGCTCCCAGGACAAGTGTAAATGAGATGTCAACGAGACGAATTTGGCCCTCGTGTCTAAACTGCTAGGTTATTGAAAAGATTGGTCGGGGAGAGAGGATTCGAACCTCCGGCCCCCTGGTCCCAAACCAGGTGCGCTACCAGACTGCGCCACTCCCCGA
>CAZXGI010000146.1:1460-3940 GCA_964639965.1 uncultured Rhodospirillaceae bacterium | reverse complement strand
TAATTGGTTTTGCAACGGGTGTTAGCTTTCCCGCATTTCAAAGCTTACTTATAGCGGAGGCGCCAAAGAAAATTCGCGCTGGTGTGATGTCAGCAAATGGAGTTACCAACAGAATAGGGCAAGCCGCTGGACCAATCCTGACTGGTACTTTGTATGCAGTTGGCGGCTTTGATACAGTATTTTTCGGCGCTTCTATATTTTTGGTAATAATGATTGTTTTTCTGGCTTTAACCTTCCACAGACACATGAATTAGGAAACAGTAATAAAATAATGTTCTTAAAATCACATACAATTTAGCCTTCCTTGATCTAGGTCAAATACAAGGTTACTTTGGTTTTATGAAAACCTCCCAAAGAGTGCTGTGTTCTAGGATATTGGATGTTATTGAAAACGATATCCTTCCCAAGACGGTTGATGGTGTCTCAAGAGGAAATAAGATATTTGGAGCGGCAATTATAAAAAAATCAGATTTATCGCTGGTTATAGCAGGCACCAACGATGAAATTAATAATCCACTTTATCATGGAGAAATCTCAACATTGAACGAGTTTTTTAGTATACCTGCTGTTGACCGCCCTAGTTCGGAAGACTGTATTTTTGTTTCAACACACGAGCCATGTTCTCTTTGTCTTTCAGCCATAACTTGGGCTAGCTTTGATAATTTCTATTATTTCTTTGGTTATCAAGATACTCGAGATAGTTTTAATATCCCACACGATTTAAATATACTTAAAGAAGTATTTAATATCCAAGACGGCCAATACGCCCGAAAAAATAAATTTTGGGAATGCACGCATCTTCTCTCTTTGGTAGAGAAATTATCTAACAGTGAAAATAACCGCCTAAATCTTCAAGTCGAGCGTTTAAAAGAACGATACAGTAAACTTTCAAAAATCTACCAAAACCAAAAAGAAGGCTCAGGTATACCTTTAAATTAATTTCAAATCTTGAAAAAGAAATATTCGGGTAGACAGTTAGCAAACTTACATCTAGTTATCATAGGTAATGCTTAATTAGAGAGTGAAGAAGCTCCTCCGTGAGCTGCTGACCAATCAGTAGGCTGATTCAAAAATTTTTCTACTTCACCTATCGATTTTTTGTCAAAATAATTAAATTCTTTGGCAACCTTAAGAACATCCCACCAAGTTGCTAAAGAATGCATTTTCAAACCAATATTATCGAGTGATTCTCGAGTATGAGGAAAAATATCGTAATAAAATACGACGAAAGTATGATTCACAACTGCACCTGCTTCACGTAATGCTTCGCAAAATTTAATTTTGCTGTTCCCATCAGTTGTTAGATCTTCAACTAATAAAATATGCGCACCATCTTTAAAATCACCCTCAATCTGAGCATTCCTGCCAAAACCTTTGGCTTTTTTTCTCACATATTGCATTGGTAGCATGAGGCGGTCAGAAATCCAGGCCGCAAAGGGGATGCCCGCCGTCTCTCCTCCGGCAACACAGTCTAGCGATTCAAAACCAATATCTCGAACGATGATAGATGCCGAAAAGTCCATTAGTGTATGGCGAACCCTAGGATAAGAAATTAATTTACGGCAATCAATATAGACGGGGCTAGCCCATCCCGATGTAAATGTAAATGGCTCATCTGCACTAAATCTAACAGCCTCAACTTCAATCAACATTTTAGCTGTAAGTTCAGCTATGACTTCTTTATCTGGAAAATTTGCTGGGAACATTCTATTTCAATCCTCTAATATTCTCAAAATCTAGAAATTATTGCGGCTTACACCCATGGCAAAGATTATTGAGTTTGCCCCCTTCACCGAATTCACTTTTCTTACCATATCTAGTTTGCCGACGCCAACCTTATCAAATTATATTACAATAATCTTTTTTTGATCTTCGTATGCTTTATCAACTAATCGATATATAAATGAACCCGCGTCAAAATCCTCCAAAATAATTTAGTTTTGTTTAGAATTATTTTTATAAATAAATTTATTTCGCAAAAACCATCGTCATCAAAAAAATTATTTCTCATAAACCGGTTCGGACTATTTACCTTGTATAATACCATCGCCTTCAAGGGTCACTTTAAGACGAGCACCTGCATTGTGGCACCACAACCAAACAAAAAGAGTAAGAACAGCACCAATTGTATGGGTAATCTGTAGGCCTAATAAATCTGCAATCCATCCCATTAATGCTGCACCAATAGCTGGAAGCCCCCTTAAAAGGACAACCGTAATACTAATAATCCTGCCACGAAGGCTTGGATCTACTGTATTTTGAGTCAGGGTCTGGGATGTTATTGAACCGGCAACAACGGCCATGCCGGTGATCCGGTTAACTCCCATGTGAGCCAGCTCAGCGAAACCCTAAACAACCAACGACCGGTGGTATTGACACCATTACTCCACCACAAAAGGAGGTAACCCGGATGAGATAAGGCCCTACCAATACCACCATAAAAGAAATTTACTGCCAACTGGACTTTTCCAATATTTAAT
>CAZXGI010000146.1:0-1360 GCA_964639965.1 uncultured Rhodospirillaceae bacterium | reverse complement strand
ATTTGATTTCTTTTAGCCTCGCTTTCACTGCTTATACCTGATGTATGTATAATCCCAATTTGTCTGGCTAACTCAAAATGAATTTGGTTGGTTTCAAAAATAAAAAAATTAGCCAATGATTCAGCAGTGAGTTCATTCCGTTCCAATTTACCATATCCGTTTCCTCTTGTTATTGCACATAATAACATGTCATCAGAATCTATTGCCTTAGCATAGGAACCGCCCCCTACAACCCTTTGTGCAAATTCATAATCTATTGAACTCTCGAATCTAGTAGTATGACCATCAAAACAAACTAATAAAGGGTGAGGGAATATTCCAGTATGAACAAAACTGTTGTCCTTGCTCTTTGAGAAAAGAAAAGGCGGATAGTTGCTAATCATTCCATCATCACAAAAATGATCTAAGGTATACTGATGGGTGTGATGCAATCCTATATACGCTAATTCACGACCCGAAGGCCCTTGTCCAAGATTTCTGTAATAGTTATCCAGTTCATTAGCAGCACTTTCTTGGCTAATTTCAATATAGTCAGCATAGATCGCTTTTCGTCCACAATCTATTTGCTGCATCGCCCAATCAAGGCTACCGTCCGATAACACATGATCAGCTGTCCAAAATAAGAACACAACTTCATGCTCTACCAATTGCTCCATTCCATGCATGTAACAACGAGACTGAAGTTCATGTGTATCCATTCTACCTTGCGAATTTTTGACTCCATCGTCTAAAGGTTTACCATCGAACAAAGTATCCGAGAAACAAAAAAATCTAAACTCTTTCCCATCGGACGGGGCCAGAATTTCTGTTGAACACAAAAGTTCCATAGTCTTTGAATCTGAATAAATATAAAACGTCATATGATGTCCGCTGCCAAGAACACGCTGGTAGTTACCCTGGGACAATAGCGACGGCAATGACCATCTCAGAAAAACATCTGCAAATTCATCCCCCCAGATGCTAGCTAGAACACGTATCTCCAATATTTTCTTCTCCATTTAAAATTCGATGGCCTAATATCATTAGTCAGTATTAATATCAGAACCTTTATACCCAGCAGCAATGTATAAAATTCAATGTTTGCGAAAAAATTTTTCAGAAAAGACTTTTTTCTTCTTCAGTAAAATTTGTTGCATATTCATCGCCTGAATTTTTGGTAACATTTCCTTTAAATGCTCCTCACCCTGTTTAAATGCCGCCAAATAGGTTTCATCCCTAACTTCAGTCTCATATGTAAGTTCTGATTGTGTGGCTTCTAATTCTTCTCGCAATTGTCCAGCTTCTGCAGTATCTATATATTCCGCAATTTTTTTATACATATGATCAATAGCACACCCCCTTGCAGCAGAATCACCGGAGG
>CAZXGI010000145.1:0-4166 GCA_964639965.1 uncultured Rhodospirillaceae bacterium | reverse complement strand
GAATATTTGGGTTTATATACCATTTTACTTTATTCTTATATTTTAATGGATACTATTAAACTAATGTTTTCACCACAGACAAAATTTCGTACTTTTGAGAATATAGAGAAAAAAGGATAAATTCCATGATTCAAGAACAGGTTTTTGTGGAAGCGGAAATGAGGTATATAGTGGACGATGGTATACCTCCAGTCATGTATATAGATTGGCCAGAGGAAGAACACAAAGCGCACCTTCCAACTTATAAAAATCACCGGGTTAAAATTGAAAATGGTCGCCCTAGACAAAAAGAATTTAATTTAGCAACCCACGGCTTTTCTTTTGTCAATAATAAGTCAGCAGTACAAAACTTTTACGATGATAACCATGTACGTGACGAATGTTATCCTGAAGTTCAAGCTTTAATCAAAGAGCACATAGCGTGCAAAAAAATATTAGTATTTGATCATACTATCCGAACAGCAGATGAAGGTATACTGGCTAAATTTGGCGTACGGCAGCCCGTTAAGGCTGTTCACAACGATTATACAGAAAAATCAGCGGCACAAAGGGTTAGAGATCTATTACCACCAGATGAAGTTGAGAACGCGTTGCAGCAACGATATGCCATTATTCAAGTATGGCGTCCTATTAAAAAAATTGAATCAGAACCTTTGGCCATCTGCGATGGCCGAACAATTCCACAAACGGGATTTATAATGTTAGAACGACGTTATCCCTACCGCACAGGTGAGGTGTATCACATCTCGTATAACAGCAAACATAAATGGTTGTATTTTCCAAAAATGACGCCAGACGAGGCTCTTATTTTTAAGGTATTCGATACCGATGCAAATGCAGGCGTACGCTTTACCGCTCATTCTGCGTTTGATGATCCAAATACCTCTTCCAATGCTAATCCTCGCGAAAGTATTGAATTACGCGCTTTGGTATTCTTTTAAGATGGATTTTGTATAATAAAAAATATTAATATCCGATTGTCAAAGCTAGTTAAATTCAAATAAGCTAAGTATTAATTCCCCTCTATGAAATATAAACTTTGCATATTTGACTTCCTTTTAACTCTAGGGCTTATTTGAATCTTTAATTATTGAGGTCTATTGGATGCCATCAAAAAAACCTAATTTCCTTTTTATTATCACTGATCAGCATCGTGCGGATCATATAGGAAGCTACGGGAATACTGTAGTTCAAACGCCGAATATAGATGCTATTTCTGAGAAAGGGCTCTCCTTCGACAAATTTTATGTGTCATGTCCTATCTGTATGCCGAATAGAGCCACATTAATGACCGGCAGAATGCCTTCTGTAAACGGTGTGCTTACTAATGGATTATCTTTGCCTTGGAATTCAAATACTTTTGTAAATGTTTTAAAACAATCGGACTATCAAACAGCACTTTTAGGAAAATCTCACCTTCAAAATAATCACATGCTACCCCTTGATGATTGGAACTATCCGCCACTAAGAGATGGGACACCTCCCCCGGCAGGTTATGAAGAGGCATACTTGGATGTACGTCGAGGAAGCCTATACGAAAACGAGTTATTTGCGAAAGATCCAGAGAGAAAGGTATCTCTTCCATATTATGGTTTTGATACGGTTAGTTTGACAACTGGACACGGAGATGCACTCAATGGCCATTATTTTAAATGGGCGACCTCAAAATATAAAGATTATGAAAATCTCACTGGTCCAGAAAACCAACTTCCTGGAAACAAATATATAGCCCCTCAGGCGTGGAGAACAGCAGTACCCGAAGATTTATACTCAACAACATTTGTCGAAGAATCAACAATAGAGTATTTGGAGGACTACAATTCTTCCAAAAGTGAAAAGCCATTTTTCATACAAGTAGGATTTCCCGATCCCCATCACCCTTTCGTGCCTCCAGGAAAGTATTGGGAAATGTATGAACCTGGAGATTGCCCGATCCCAAGCTCTCTTGGGGTGAAATTAAACGATCCACCTCCATTTCAAAAGGAACTCCACCGTCAGTTTAGGGATGGTGAAAGGGAAAGTAGAGTTGCCGCATACGCTTGTAATGAACGTGAGGTTCGAGAGAGCACAGCGCTTAGTTACGGCATGATTTCATTTGTCGACGATGCGATCGGACGTATTTTAAACAAACTAAAAGAGCTTGGTCTTGAAAAAAACACAGTAGTTATTTTTACTTCCGATCACGGTGATTTGATGGGTGAACACGGGTTAATGTTAAAACATTGTTTTCATAATGAGGGATTAATTAAAGTACCCTTCATATGGTCGGATCCCGATAGCTCAAACGACGGTGCAAGAACTGATTTACTTGGAGGGACAATCGATATCGCTTCTACTGTCTTAGGTAGAGCAGGTCTCGCCCCCTATCATGGTATGCAGGGGTTCGATGTTGTCGATGCTGTAAACAACAATAAAATATTACCCCGACTAGGTATGCTCGTGGAAGAGGATGAAGTGCCGTTTAATGCTAATTGCAAACATTACTTACGAACCCGAACATTTGTTACTGACCGCTGGAGACTTACATATTGGTTAGAACATGAATTTGGAGAACTTTACGATCATCATAATGATCCTTTTGAGTTAAATAATTTGTGGAAAGACGCAAATGCGCAAGCCGATAAGTCTCTTTTGCTAGAAATGATGATGCGCGAACGCTTCATCCTTGATGAAATGTCACCGAAAGCCGAATTTTGTGCGTAATGCATATAATACATAAGGAACATTATGAGTGTAAATAAAGAACACACAAATAGCACTCTGAATATTCAGGTTGACCAGATTAATAGTTTTCTAGGAGCAGAAGTTACTGGCCTTAGTCTATCCAAAGATTTAGACAACCCAGAGACCAAAATAATAGAAAACTCACTTGCAGAATTTGGAGTGCTGGTTTTCCGCAATCAGCCGATGACAGGAAAACAATTAATGCTGCTGGGAGAGAAATTTGGTCAGTTAAGTGTGCACCCGTTTTCACCAAATGATGCAAATAACCCTGCTTTGATTTTATTTAAAAACGATGAGAAGACCCCTCCCTGGAAAACCGATGTCTGGCATTCTGATGAGACCTTTCGAGAGGTCCCACCTTTTGCAACTATGCTCCATGCTCTTGATGTTCCAGAGTTTGGTGGAGATACAGTTTTTGCATCAATGACAGCCGCTTTTGAAGGCCTCAGTGACAAGATGCAAAATTTTCTATCGGGATTAGAGGCCTATCATGATTTTAATGTATTTAAAGATACTTTTCCAAAAACGGTAGAAGGACGAGAGAGATTACAAAAATTCGAAAGAGAGTACCCGCCGACACTCCATCCAGTTGTCGCAAGACATCCTATAACTGGAAAAGAACTACTTTTCGTTAATTCGCAATTTACAGTAAATATTAAAGGAATGGATGATATAGAGAGTCAAAAACTCCTCCATCAGCTATTCGATCTTGCAAAAGTTCCTGAATATCAGTATCGCCACCACTGGAAGAACAACACACTAGTAATTTGGGATAATCGGTCAACGCAACATTATGCGGTACATGATTATTTTCCGAAAAAACGATATATGCAGAGGGTTACCATCGCCGGGAAAACAGCCCCAAAAAATGCCTTTGCCAGCGCAAGTATCGAAAATATTAGAAATCGCAAGACGGGTATACCCGCGGATTTACTAACCCTGCATGGTGGGCACGCACCGAAAAACTTAACCCGTTAACTTAACCATAATTATGAATACTACCAATAGTATAAAAGAGATTGAAACAGTAACCGGTTAAAATTTAACCAATAAAATTGACATTGGTTATCCCGTGCCGCTGCGATCAAAACGAATTGGATTAATTAGATCCTGAGAACCATAATCGTCATCATCGTAGTCATACACCTTACCCGTACCATTGCATGTGGGACACGGTACTGTTTGAAAACCTGATAAGCTTTTTGGAAAAAGTCCCTCTTCCGACCAAACCCCATGCGACAGCTGAAGTCTAACCATTCCCTTTTCACATTCTGAGCAAATCATACTCTTCCCTACTTCCAGGTATTATTCTGAGTTCAAATCTTGGTTCTATTTTACTTTGTTTATGTTAGTAAAATCGTGAAATTCAACATTATTATGCAATCCAAAACTTACCAAAAGATGAAATTATAGATAAAATCGAATTCATAAATACGGTTAAA
>CAZXGI010000144.1:0-4190 GCA_964639965.1 uncultured Rhodospirillaceae bacterium | reverse complement strand
CCTTGCATCTAAGAAGATAATAAACGAAGTAGTTAAAGATCCGGATGGATGGGATATAAAAGGGATGCAAAAATTTATTGATACATGTTCAAATAGTGAGGACTATGCTGAAGGTCGGCGAGCCTTTATGGAAAAACGCACACCAAATTTTAAAGGCAAATAAAACTACACCTTATTATCTTTCTCTCATAGCAGTATCACTAGCATTAAAAAATGGATCGAGCAGATATTCCATTATTGTGCGTTCTCCTGTATGTATGCTGGCAATAACCTGCATGCCAGGGAAGAGGTCATAGCGGTTTTCTGCTCGTCGAAAATGATTACGTTCTGTCTTGATTCTGACCTTGTAATAAGGTTCGCCATCATCGCCAGTTATTGTGTCTGGGCTAACTCTTACTACAATGCCTTCAAGGCCATCAAATCGCATTGCATCAGCAGAAGCAAGGGTAATGCGAGCCGATTGTTGCTTTCGAACATACCCTATGTCTTGGGTTTTGAGCCTGGCTTCAACTATCAATTGATCACCCTCAGGAACAATATCAATAACCGCATCGCCCGCTCGAACAACACCGCCTATCGTTACAACATGCAAAGTTTTGACGACACCTTCGACAGGTGAGCGCAATATTGTCCGTTTTAAACTATCTTCAAATTTAGACATTCGAGGGGTGAATTCTTCAAGTTGTCGCCTGGCGGCATCCAGTTTAGTGCGGGCATCTTCAGAAAATTTACTACGTATACTATCTTTATTTGCACTTGCTTGTTTGAGAGCTGATCCTGCTCGTTGCAGCGCGACCTTATCTTCTTCTATGGAGCCTGTAAGGCGTGCGAGTTCTTTTAAGAGGTCTAAATGTTTATATCTATTTGTCAGTTGTTCTTTAAGTAAATCCTCGCTAATTGCGATTTGTTCCTTAAGGAGTTTCATCGAACGGCGTTGGTTTTTTATTCGAGCAGTAGTTTCTTGGATATCTTGTTTCCGTTGTGCCATGATGGCGCGTTGGCTGGCCAGTTCATCTTTTAGTCGACGTTTTCTGCTCTCAAACAGTTGATTGGCCTCTCGAACCAGTTGCGGATGATTTTTTTTCAATTTGTGAGGAAAAGATGGCTTTGCTGCATTAGATGCTGCCGCTTGGAGTCGGGCAATCTCGATTCTCAGGCCAACAATCCTGGTTTTTAATTCTCCGACATCGGCCCCTGTCGCAGCAGATTCTAAGGTAATTAGGGGTTGCCCTTTCGTTACGCGCTCTCCCTCACGGACCTTGATTTCTCTAATGATTCCTCCCTCAAGATGTTGAATTGTTTTTATTTGGCTTGAAGGTACAACCTCACCCTCGGCAACACTTACGATTGCTAGATTACCGTTCCAAGCCCATGCTACAAATGCAATACATGCTAAGATGCAAATAAATAGAAACAAATGTGTACCTGCATTTTTTTCATATTGGTTTTCTGTGCTTTGCATCGGCTTCTGTTTTACCTCAGCCATTGGGATTCTCCGAGGTTTTGTTTTTTGATTTACGAATCTTTGGAACAGGTTTTGACGTTAGGTCAATGAATATATTAGCTTGTTTGATTACATCAGTGTCATGGCTGGTGACGATAATAGTATAGCCTTGACTGTGTAGGGATGAAAGAACGGACGAGACTGCCGCACTACCTTTTTTATCCATTCCTTCGGTTGGTTCATCAAATACTAGTAGTTTACCATTTGTTGTTAGCGCGCGGGCTAGGGCTAGACGACGGCGAATACCTACTGCTAATTTGCGCCCATTATCAATTATCGGAGTTTCAAATCCATTTGGTGCTTCATCAAGAAATTGACGAAGATCTGATGCGTCTATAATCCGATTAAGCTGACTATTTTCGGTATCGGGTGCATTAACTGTAATGTTTTCTTCTACTGAGGCATTAAGAAATCCTGGTTCTTGAGGCATGTACATTACTTGCTTACGCCACCACTCTGGGTGGACTTGGCGAAGATCGAGACCATCGGCTAAAATTTGTCCGCGACTAGGTTCAATCAGGCCAACAATAAGACGTGAGAGGGTTGTTTTCCCGGCACCGTTTGTACCGTTGATTACACATATGTAACCAGCAGGTATTTTCACTGATAGAGACTCAAAAAGAGGACCTGTGGCACCCTGATAGCTAAATCCTAAATCGCGCAGTTCAAGTGAGCCCGTATAATTTTGTTTGGCAGAACCACTCTCCGCTTCCCGGGGTAATTTAAGAAATTCGTTAAGTAATATGGTTGATTGTTTTGCTTTTAGAAACACTTCACCCATCTGAGAAAAACGTGAAATGGGCTGCAGCGCCCGGGCTGCAAGTATATTTGCCCCGATGAGCGCTCCTACATCGAGTTTGCCTTCAACAACTAAAATTGCCCCAACCGCCATTAAAGTTGCGGTCATTAAGCCAACAATACTATTTGAAATAGAGACGAGTAAACCTTGGCGCGCAATAATACTACGATAGAGATTTTGCGCAAAGCTGATTTGGATTTGCCAGGCTGCAGCAAGAGAATGCGAGGCATTAAATACACGCAAGGTATCACTTTCCTGGATGGCGGTGGAGGTAACAAGGTTGGCATTTCTAGCCGTATCAGTAAGTTTTTGCGTTGGAAAGCGGATTGCTGCCGTCATGAGCAGTCCAACTATAAATGCTATCAAAGCAAATAACGTCCCGATTATACCAAGTTCAGGTGTAAGCAAATATAAAACTCCGAGGAAGAGCAGAGCGAATGGCAAATCTAGAACACTAGAAATATTGGCTGCTCCATAAGCATTACGTATGTTGTCAATGCCACTAATAATTTCTCGCTGTTGACCGGGTGGGAGACGCTCAATCGAACCTGCCTTTGCGGTAGCGAGAATGCCAAAACTAGCGAGAGCAATTTCTTTATCTTGTTGTGCACTGATTCCCTTGGCTAGACGATTACGGACCTGCCGGAAAGCAAATTCAAGTATAATAGCGATAGCAACACCAATAGTTAGTGTCATAAGTGTTGAATTAACGCCATTTGCGATATATCTGTTTAGAACCTGTATTACGAAAAGAGAGGGGGCTAGCGCCAATACATTGGCAAAGAGCGACGCCAGGACTAACTCGAGTGTTAATCCGGGTCGTAACAGTAATCGGCGGAGAAGTTCTTTCATAAGGGCGCCAACAGATTATTCAAATATTGATTAATTTAGGATATACTGGTTTTTACCGTTGATAAACTAATCTTATTAGACAAAGGTTATATCCGTAATAGCAACCGCTGCGTCAAGATCGGCAACTAATGTTCCGGTATTAGACCCGTTTGCATCAGCATCATAGTATAGGTTGTTTGTTGTGGTATCTCTGACCCAGTAAACAGACCCATTGGACGAGGATGTGCTGCCGGCTCCAGACTGAAGAGCATCCAAAGCGCCATTGTTATTGGCATCGCCGTTAAAAACAGTTTTGTTAAAAACAAACTTATCTGTTCCACTTACAAATCCGTTAATGTCATCTCCGATCTGATTCAATGCTGAATATTTAATGGTGTAGACCGCCCCGCTCGTGGAGGATAAGTTATAAGTGTCGGCTCCCTGACTTCCTCCGATCGCAGTGGACCCGCTGCCAGTAAAAGTAATATTGTCTATTCCAGTGCCGCCAGCGATTTGTTCCGTGTTGTAAACGGTAACAGTATTACTTCCAGACAACTGGATAGAATCAGCTCCCCCCTGCAAATTAATTGTGCCAATGGCTCCAGCGCCAGACATGTTTATAATATCTGCTCCATTTCCGCCGAGGAGGGTTCCGTTTGTGATGAGGTTTGAGGAATTGATACTTATGGTGTTGCCACCATCAGATAAAACCATAGTGCTACTAGCTGCACTTGAGTAAGCAACTGCTGCACCCGAGGTTACCACAACGTCTGGTGCAGAATCATAATAATCATAAATTGGGGCATATGGATCATTATAATCGTTAGAAGGCCCGAAAAAGCCGCCGCTAAAAAAATCAACAGGTCCGCCACCCATCATAGGTCCGGGCATACCTCCCATAGCTCCCATCATGCCTCCAACTGCACCTCCTAACGATTGACCACCTCCAAAGGTAGCTCCCCCACCGAAAGGGCTCGGTCCGCCGAAACTAGGGCTGGGTCCACCAAAACCTGGTCCATCGGATCCACCAGGTCCACCAAATCCAGGTCCCCCCGG
>CAZXGI010000143.1:0-4227 GCA_964639965.1 uncultured Rhodospirillaceae bacterium | reverse complement strand
GAGTAGAGGGCTTTAATCATATGCCAGGATGCTCAGGAGTAGAGGATGTATGTCTTGGAAATTACCCGATAGATAGAAACGATATTAAATTTATAAGTCGTACATACTTTGGTAATTATTCTGAAATTTATCTGCGCTTGATACGTCTGTTTTTGGAAAAATATAAAAACCTAGAAATACCGGATGTAATTGAAAATCTTCCCGCTAAAGCTGAGGGACCTTTTTTTTTTCATGCTCATGTTGCGATACCTCATACACCTTATAGATATTATTCTGATTGCACCATGTACGAGGAGGAGCTGCCATTAGACCATCCGCGGGACTGGCAAAAGCATTTGCAAATCGACCATGGGCAAGATTTAAAAAAATGGAAGGTTTCTTTAAAAAATCAAATCACTTGCGCTGAGAGTCAAATCGTGGAATTCGTGGATGCAGTTATAAAACAAGACCCCCATGCAATAATTATAATTCAATCGGACCATGGTATTACCTATCTAAAGGATCAACCGAAGTTTAATTCTCTAGAATTAACAAGTGAGGGACTCACGCAACTGGCTGGGAATTTTGAAGCTTTCTATATGCCAGACATTTGTGCATCGCATTTACGCCCTAGGCTAAGTCCGGTAAACACATTTAGGTTGGTATTTGCCTGTTTGGATGGGCAGACCCCAAAATTAATAGAAGACCGGACGTTTGTTCTTGGTGAAGTAGCAATAGAGTTAGACACATACCAATCTGAAGGTCGATTAATGAAGGTGTTAAGACGCTAGAAATACTGATTTTATGAGAAAAACATGAATTTAATGTTATGTTGGTCGCTGACCTTATTTGTTGTGCTTTTTGCTAGCCCCGCATATGCCTATCTCGATCTTGGGTCCACGTCAATGGTACTCCAAATCATTTTGGCTACTCTTGTCGGTGTAGCAATTGCCACCAAAATGTACTGGCAAAAGATTTGCAAGTTTGTGCGAAATCTTTTTAGCTCTAGCCAGACCAAAAATGATGATTAAAAATAAGAGAGCATCTCCTGGCATGCTCATCAGTGGACATAATTGTCATGGGTTTAATCCATAATTATCGTGAACTAGTTAGATTTCAGAAGCTTGACAGATCTGAGCGTAATCTTATATTTTATGCTGAGTCAGAATCGTACTGGGGCTACTTATATCCATTTATCCGCTGCTTAATTAAAGAGCACGGCAAATCTGTTTGCTATTTGACTTCATCATCAAGCGATCCGGTCTTGGATGGTAAAATTCCAGGAATTCATCCATTTTTTATCCATAAGGGATCCATACGCACTATATTATTTGCCAGTTTAGATGCAGATATTATGGTTATGACGCTTCCTGACTTTGGTAAATACAGCCTGAAAAGATCGAAATATCCCGTACACTATGTGTTTGTTCCTCACAATATAAACAGTACCCATATGGTGTTCAATAAGGGTGCGTATGATGAGTTTGACACTATTTTTTGCGTTGGACCCCACCATATTGCTGAACTGAGGGAGGCAGAAAGGATCTATAAACTGCCACCGAGAATACTTCTCGAAAATGGTTATGTTAAGCTCGATTCTCTTTATGAAGAAGTTAAGCGCCGAGGCTTTTCATCATCGGATTGCAAGCGACAAGTTTTTATCGCGCCCTCATGGCCTCCACATAGTTTGCTTGAAATAATTGGTGTGGAGTTAATAGAGGTTCTTCTTTCAGCGGGATACTCAGTGGTTGTACGCCCTCATCGGGATACTTTACGTGTTCATTTCGATGCACTACGCAAACAATTTGGAGATAGAAAAAACTTTATCCTGGATGGAGGAAAATCCGGAGGAAGTGCGTTTTATGAATCTGATCTACTCATCACAGACTGGTCAGGCTCGGCTTTTTCTTTTGCATTTTCAAGAGAGCGACCAGTCTTATACATTGATGTGCCTCGCAAGATATTGAATAAGGAATATAAAAGTTTCTCTCAACTACCTTTGGAAACAACCATCCGCGAGAAAATTGGGGCTGTTTTGAGACCTGATCAAGTCAGTGAAGTTCCAGAGTATATAGAAACAATGTGTAGCAAACGTGATGAATGGGCTGAGAAAATTCGCACTCAACGTCACCGTTGGATTTACAATTTTGGTAGTAGTGCCAAATTGGGAGCAGCCTATCTTGCCAACCTAGCTACAGAGCTTCAGATACACAAGCACTAGCACAAGTAATTATTTAGCATACTCCGCTTCACTGAGGTTGAGTGGGGCAACAATAAGAGCTAACATCCATTATATTGTGTTTCAGGCCAATCGAGTTTAAGAAGAATGTGGATTGATTATCTGCGCTCCAATATTGGAGGAGTCAAAATTCAGGATTATATATGAGTAAAAAGATTTTAATCACTCTTGGCCCGGCTTCGATGAATGAGAAAACGGTGAAAGCCTGCGCTGAATTTGGCATTTATGTGTTTCGTATTAATCTATCACATACACCTTTAGATCAAGTTGAAGAAAATATAAGGTGTGTCCAGTCCTGGACTGACCGACCAGTTTGCCTGGATAGTGAAGGAGCTCAGCTCAGGAATGGCATGATGGTGAGCGAACAGGTTCCGTTTAAAGAGGGCGAAGAAATTCGTATAGAAAAAAACCCTGTTATCGGCAACTCCCAAAAGCTCTCGTTTAATCCCATTAGTGTTGTTAAACAATTTGAGATCGAGGACAAAATTTACGTAGACTTCAACCATGTTTGCTTCAAAATCACAAAAAAATATTCTGATTATTTCTCAGCAAAGGTTATAAGTGGTGGCGTTATTGGAAGCAATAAAGGGGCGGATATTAATCGCGAGCTAAAGTTTGAATCTTTGACCGAGAAAGATCTTAAGGCTATTGAGATTGGTAAGAGGAACGGTGTAAAGAATTTTGCGATGTCGTTTGCCAATCTACCTGAAGATGTGGATTTAATGAGATCTGTCTGCGGTGAAGATGCTAATATTATCTGCAAAATAGAGTCACCTTCGGGTGCAAACAATTTGGAAGGTGTCATCAAGCGGTCGGACGAAATACTCATCGATCGCGGAGACCTATCACGACGTGTGCCAATAGAACGTATTCCATTTTTGCAGAGGCGTATCATTTCAACAGCGCGTTCGATGAATACACCAGTATTCGTAGCCACCAATCTTTTGGAGTCTATGGTCAAAACTTATTCACCTAACCGTGCTGAGGTGAATGATGTTATCAGCACATTAGAAATGGGCGCTAATGGTCTTGTTCTAGCGGCTGAAACAGCAATTGGGAAATATCCCATCGAGGTAGTCCGAATGGTCCGCTTACTCATCAATGAGTCCGACCGTTGGACACCGAATACCACTATTGCTGAACTTTTAAGAGTTGAATAGATGCAACTAATAAGAACGTATACAATTTGGCTAATGGGGTTAACATCCAGTGGAAAGTCAACAATAGCAGGGCACTTGGTTAATATTTTGCAAAACAAGGATATACCTATACTTCATTATGATGGTGATGAAATAAGGAGTTTTTTTGGTAAAGACTTTGGCTTTACAGAAGACAATCGAGGGCGGGTAGTTGAAACGCTTGCACATCTTGCAATAAAAGCAAATAATGCTGGTATCAACGTTGTAGTATCCGCTTTAACAGCACATCAAACCGCACGTGAGCACATAAAAGAAACTATTCCAAATCTGTTAGTAGGGCATGTGGATTGCCCAATAGATATTTGTGTCGCACGTGACCCCAAAGGTCTGTATGAAAAAGCAAGAAACGGGGAAATCGACACGTTGATCGGTTACAATTCCACTTACCAACCACCAGTTGAACCTGATATTAAGCTAGATACTAGTAGGTTTAGCGCAGAAGAGAATGCTCATCGCCTATATAGATTTCTGGGAAATCACATTAAATAGTCGTCCCTGAAAAAGTCATCCTAGGCGATAGATCAAGGGTGAAAGGTGTTTTTGAGTGTTGTAGATTTGCAGTGATCGAGAAATTTGCCCAGTTTGATCCAAATGTTAGTTCCCAAGCATAAAATGCTAAGTCTTTCCTTCGTTCTGGAAAAACTACCTTTCACAAATATAATAAAGAAACCTAAACTCACACTCTTACTTTTATTACTTTCTTTTTCATTTGCGAGTTGAACTTGATCTCCGTAAGAGTCAATCCAGTCGATATCGCTTTTTCCGCTGAGTTTACTATCCTTTAGAAAAAATCGATACAATCAAGCCTAC
>CAZXGI010000142.1:0-4257 GCA_964639965.1 uncultured Rhodospirillaceae bacterium | reverse complement strand
GGAACGTATATTAAGCCACTCTCAGAAGGTTTTTCTAACCCCCATCCATAAGTCAAAACACTTTCCTTCCACCAGATAAAACTAGGCCTACTCGAACCTCTGCCTCTTTGAAATACTCAATTCTTATCTCCCAATTATTAGAGAAACGCAATCAATTCAAGCCTAAGATGGTTCTCCTCTCCTCTGCCCATGTACGGATTAAATGATCAACTGCCAATCCGATGAAGGCAACGCAAAGGCCAAGTGTAATTCCATTACCTATTCCCTGCTTGTCTGATAAGGCTTTTAGGATAAACTGCCCCAAGTCGTCAGTGCCTATCATAGCTCCAATAATTACCATGAATAATGCAAAAACAACGGTTTGGTTAATTCCTAACATCATATGGGGAAAAGCAAGTGGCAACTCAATTTTAAGCCACCTTTGCAGGCGTGTAACACCAGACATAGACCCCGCATCTTGCAAAGAAGGTGATACACTACGAAGCCCTTCAACCGTATAGCGCGTGGCAGGTATAGTAGCGTAGACTATAACAGCAATTAAGACAGATGTATCAGTTACACCAAAAAGCATGATCACAGGAATCAAATATATGAAAGATGGAAAGGTTTGCAAAGTATCACAAAGTGCTAGGGCAAATTTTGAGGCCAACGAATTTTGAGCGCACAATGACCCTACAGTTATTCCTATTATAGCCGATGCAATGACGCCAAACGTTGTCATATAAGCGGTGATCAAGGCCCTATCCCACCACTCTGTTAAGCTTATAAATAATAAAAACCCACCAACTACAACTGCAGATTTAATACCCCCTATGATATATCCAGTACCCATTACCAATGTAAACGTTGCTAATACAGGCATACCAAGATATGCATTTTTCATTGGCATTAATACCTTTGTGATCAGAAATACATTAAAAGCCTTTAAACTAAAGAAGAAAGTGTCCCATATCCAATCAATTCCAGCCTGCCAAAAAGGCTCAGTAGTAATACCTTTATTGTGCGGAATTATATAAAAATAATTAAATCCTTCTTTAAAAATGAAGCTACCAGAATAAGCCAACACGCAACCCATCAACAAAATAACGCCAAACAATAATGTAAACTTGTGGCGTTGAAGAAAAGTAAGGTCAGAAAAATAATCGGTTTGCTTATTCGCCCAGGCTAATGACATTTTGTCTAGCACCACAGCAATAAGGGTAATACAAACTCCACATTCCAACGCGAGGCCAATTCTAAGCTGGTTAAGTGCGAGTAACAAATTCCAACCTAAACCCTTAGCCCCAATAAACGAAGCAATCACAGCCATCGCCAAGCACAGCATGATCACTTGGTTGACACCAATTAAGATATCTCGTCTCGCCGTTGGAATTAAAACCTGAAACAAAAGTTGAAAATTACTACACCCGCTCATCTTGCCTGCATCCACAACCTCAGATGGCACACTTCTAAGTCCCAATAAAGTCAATCGCACCATCGGTGGCGTTGCAAAAACAATGGTTGCAATCGCTCCTGCGTGATCTCCTACACCAAACATCACCATAATCGGCACTAAATAGGAATAATGCGGCATGGTCTGTGCCACATTAAGCAGTGGGTTCAAAAATAATTCCACCCGCTTACTTTTATAAGCCCATATACCTAAAGTTAATCCTAAAAGAAAAGAAATGGGTGCAGAAACCATTACAAATGAAAGTGTTTGCATTGAAGGTTTCCATTGACCAAAAACAGAAATATATATGACGGAAAAGGCGGCTAATAGAGCTAACCGTCGACCCTGAAGTTTGTAACCCAGTATTATTGCCCCACCAGCGACCACAGTCCATGGAAGGGCTGGCCATTTTGCCCATTCATTCTCTGTTACAAAATCCCAACTTGTAAAAGCAACAATGGTTTCCACCCCACCAAGCAGGATTTCACGGATGAACTCAATACAAAAAAGCATGGATCGAGAAATAACCCTGGTTATATGCAAAACTAATGGGCGTGTTTTAAGCTCTTCAACATCAGAGTCAAAAAACTCGATAGGCATCCATTTGTTTAGCAGAAATTCCGTTGCATCATTTATCGATAATGGAAGCCATGAAATAAGAGAAGGTAACCGCCAAAACATATTTGTTTCTGAGCGATCAATAGTAAAGTAGAACAAGAAAAATAAGCCCAAGACAAAAATGAATTGTAATAATTTGGAATTTCTTTTTAAATGAAACGTCATTTTTTAATTAATTTGTCCCTTCGTTTGCCTCTTTGTTGCCAAACAATATTTGAATCACTTTAGTAGAGTGAACAGACCCCACTACGTTGTTGTCAGAGTCTATAACCGTGACGGCTTTGTCATGCCGAAGAATTTTTTCAGCTACAGTTTCAATAAGAACATCCTTTGAAATTTTTAATTCACTCAGTTCGTCTGAACTATTAATAGGATCCATTACCGATTCTATTTTAAGCACCTTCTCTCTTGGCACATCTTCGGTAAATTTGCGGACGTATTCAGTTGCCGGATTAAGAACAATGTTAGCAGGGGTATCCAACTGTTCAATAATGCCATCTTTCATTATAGCAATACGGTCAGCAAGGCGGAGTGCCTCGTTAAAGTCATGAGTCACAAATAAAATCGTTTTATTCAATACGCCTTGTAATCTCAAGAATTCATCTTGCATTTCTTTGCGGATTAATGGGTCCAGCGCTGAAAAGGGTTCGTCTAAGAACCAAATTTCAGGCTCAACTGCCAAGGATCGGGCAATCCCCACACGTTGCTGCTGGCCTCCGGATAATTGTCTTGGAAAATTATTTTCCCGCCCTTTAAGGCCAACAAGCAAAACCATTTCCATGGCCCGATCAATGCTATCTTGAGTGTTAGCTCCTTTAACTTGTAGTGGAAAGGCTATATTTTCTATGACCGTTTTATGGGGCAGCAATGCGAAACTTTGGAAAACCATTCCCATTTTGTTACGCCTTATTTCAATGAGCTTCTTTTCGCTCAACGCTAACAAATCTTCTCCATCAATATAAATATTTCCCGCTGTTGCTTCAGTTAATCTCGATATACATCTAAGTAATGTCGATTTACCAGAACCTGACAAACCCATGACTACTAGAAGATCTCCTTTGTGCACTTCAAATGATGCATTATTTACGCCGACAACGTAGCCCATTTCTTGGAACGCATTAGTATCAATGGTACCATCAGTACTTTGAAAAAATTTTTGTGCATTGTGGCCAAAAATTTTATAAACAGAGTCACACTTAATCACGGGCATAACACGTTTCCTAATTATACCATTTAAACTATAGTAACTTTAAAAAAATCTCCCTTAATTCTGAGAATCAAGGGAGATTTTTCATTAATCTTAAACGTTATGGTAAAAACTTTTTCCACACATTTTTATTGTTGGCTAGCCATTTCTTGGCAGCATCTTGATGACTCATTTTGTCTATGTCCACTAAACTCGCCATTTGGCCAATAGCCTTTGTAGTAAAAGATAGTTTTTTGAACATGGCAGCTGCCTTTGGATGTGTCTTTGGAAATTTAGCATTAACTGCTTTCTTCAACCAACCTTTTGGTGAACCACATTTCCCATCACCACCATCAACAACCCGGCAGCCCTTTTTATAAGGAGGAAATTCAATAAAGGTAAATCCCTCCGCATCAGTAAAGTTAGGTGTCCAGTTAAAGATAATAGTAGCACGACCTTCCTTTTTTGCGGAAGCAAGCTCAGCCCACAAAGCGTCTGCTCCACCTGCAAATTTAACCACATATTTATCGGCAAGCCCTAGAGCTTTAACACGGATAGGCATTAAGTCCTTATGCCAACTTTGAGGGCCTTCTAACCAGCGTCCTTTGCCGCCAGAATCTGGTGTGGCAAAGACTTTATGGCATTTTTTTAGGGCTTTCCAATCTGGTAGGCCTGGGCATAAGTTCTTTTTAATGACCCATGTTGGTACACCCATTTCCTCTAGTGTAGTCGCATCATGAGTTCCCCAGTCAAGAACGCCACCTTTATCCACTGCGTTTTGAAAAGACTTCCCAAAAGTGGACTGCCAAACCTCATGAGACAAAGTTACATCTCCGATACGAATGGCTTCGTATACGGCTTGAGAGTCAGCTGGCACGTACTTAACATTGTTACCCATACTTTTAAATATGCCACCAATCACATAGGCCATTACAACTTGGCTTGACCAATTGTGAATTGGAATAACTATTGGCTTGCTGGAATCTTTAGCAAGCACCTGACTTGAGGCAAAAATCAAGCC
>CAZXGI010000141.1:0-4427 GCA_964639965.1 uncultured Rhodospirillaceae bacterium | reverse complement strand
GCTCCTAATTTAAGCTGAATCGGTATCTGCCAATCTGTTACTTCTCTAATTTCTTGGATTTTTAAGGCTAAGTCATCGGGTCCAAGCCAGTCAGGGTGCCTTGCAGGTGAGCGTTGATCAATCCCAGCTGGAAGTGAGCGCATTTCTGCCACTTGATCGGTCACTTTTTGCCCCATCAGATGTCCCCCAAGGCCTACCTTACAACCCTGACCTATGAAAAATTCACATCCATCGGCAAGAACGAGGTGATGAGGATTAAAACCATAACGTGATTGAATGCATTGGTAGAACCATTTTGTTGAATAACGTCGTTCATCGGGGATCATCCCTCCCTCACCTGAACATGTCGCCGTACCGGCCATAGTTGCTCCTCTAGCCAATGCTGTTTTAGCCTCATACGATAGTGCACCGAAACTCATTCCTGTAACGTAAACAGGAATATCTAGTTCGATTGGTTTTTTTACTTTTGGACCTATAACAGTTTTGGTTTCACATTTCTCCCGGTAACCTTCAATGACAAATCGTGTTAACGTTCCAGGAAGGAAGGTCAAATCATCCCAATGGGGAATCTTCTTAAATAGCGAAAAACCCCGCATTCGGTATCGACCAAGTTCAGATTTTATATGAATATCATCGATTACATGGGGTGGAAAAACAAATGAATCTCCTAATCGATGAGGATCACGGTCCAATGACTTCTTTTTTGAAACTCCCATTAAATTTTCCTTCCTCATCTCATAAAATAAGTTTTTTTTCAGTTGGCTCGAGATTGTCATAATTCCATAACTGTTTCCCCGCCACTATTTTTTTAAAATGATCAACACCTGATTTTGGTAAAAGCTCATACTGCTTGAGCTTTCGATTCAACCACGTTTTATCAATTTTGGTTAATTCTACTTCAACCGCGTCGACCCCCAATGATTGGATATCACCACCTACAAAGATTGTTCCATCATACATAGAGTCACCCAAATTCTTGCCGGCATTTCCACAAAATACCATTCTTCCTCGCTGCATCATAAATCCAGAAAGGGCACCCGTATCTCCACCGACTATAATTGTTCCACCTTTCATATCTATGCCCGTCCGAGATCCAACTGACCCTTTGCAGACAAGATCACCACCACGCATGGCAGCCCCAAAAGTTGAGCCTGCGTTTTTTTCTACAACTACCGTTCCTGACATCATATTTTCACCACAGGACCAACCAACCCGTCCACTAATCCTTATGTTTGGGCCATCAATAAGACCCACTGCAAAATACCCTAATGAACCCTCAAAAATTAAGTTGAGACGATTCAAAATACCGACGCCAAGTGAGTGTTTACCGCGTGGGTTTTTAACAACAATGGTGCCATGACCTTCTGCCATGGCTTCCTTAAGCATTTTATTGACCTCAATCGTATCCAAATTATCCGTATCTACTTCAGTCCGCTTATTATAATCAACGTCTGGGGCCCACGGATAAGTATATCGCTCTTCTTCTTCTGGGTTGAATTCTATGAATAAAGAACGGCCCGAAAGCTGTTCTGTAGTCATTCCTAAGGCTTTAGCTCTATCATCCTGAGTCATTTCAGCTAATTCACTATCTTTTAAGCTTGCCATACGCGCACCTCCTCATCGTAAGGGTCGTAAGTTTCTATTTCCTGTGGTAAAATAGATCTAATAGCCACCTCTTCAGAGGCCATAGCAATAAAATCATCACTTTCATAAAGCACGAGCGGCTTGGCCGCCATGGTATCTTTTGCCATACCAAGTTGGTCTTGGGTCGCAACTAGGTATGTAAAAACACCATCAATTTCATCAACAGAACTGTGCAGACTTTCCTCCAGGTTCGCTCCATTAGCAAGATTATTTGCCGTATAAACAGCTAAAAGTTCACTATCACAGTCAGACATGAAACGATGACCTTTTCTTTCCATTTCTCTCCGCATCATCCAGTAATTGGTTATTTGTCCATTATGGACAACGGCGATGTCGTTATATGGAAATGCCCAATAGGGATGAGCTGAGCGAATATCTACATCAGATTCTGTAGCCATGCGCGTATGCCCAATTGCATGGGTACCTCTGAAATTACGCAGTCCATATTGTTCAGAAACCATTTTAGCATCACCAAGATCTTTGACTAACTCTAAACTGCTACCTAGAGATAGTATCTCCACCCCGTCAACTTCTTCTAAATGCTTTGCTACCGCTTGGACATCATCATTATGACTAATCGCATAACGCAGTGCATAAGCTGTAACATTTCCCTTTTTCTTAACTTTAACATTATGTTCAGCCAGTATTTCATCGATTTGAAAAATTCTATCTTTTATGAGAGCGGTTATGCCGTGGCCTTTGTTCATGTCTTCCTGCTCTGCTACTTTAATGCGCATCAAAAATTGCCCAGACGTAGGCTCACCATAAACTGCAAACCCACTAGAATCAGGGCCACGATGCTTAAGTGCGACAAGCATCGATGTCATCTCTGAGCCAACATTAGAACTCTTTCCTCGATGGATAATTCCTGCAATTCCACACATCTAATTAATGCTCCCTATTTGATTTTAGCAACGTAGATAACTCAAACTTTTTATTTTCAAAACATGCTGGCAAAAATCCCGTTAAGGCAAGCAGTCCCAGTATGTCTCCAAGTCCCAGTTGGTAACAGTTGCATTAAATTTCTCCCATTCGTCTCGTTTATAATGAAAGAAAACCTTTGCCATTTCATCGGGAAGTGCCGACATAACAACTTTGTCAGCTTCAAGGCGGTCAAGTGCTTCCCCAAGTGACATTGGTAATTTTTTTACATCTTTGCCAGCCTCCATAGCTTCATAGATATTTCGCTCTTCTGGTTCACCTGGATCAAGATCACGTGAAATTCCATCATCAAATGATTTTAATAAACCCGCCGCCATCAAATAAGGGTTCACCATAGAGTCGACTGAGCGATATTCAAAACGTCCCGGCGCAGAAACCCGAAGAGCACAAGTTCGGTTTTGATATCCCCAATCAGCAAATACTGGAGCCCAGAAGCCTGTATCCCATAATCGTCTATATGAATTTACAGTCGAAGATCCAAGAGCGGTCAAAGCGCCTACATGCTCCATAACACCGCCAATACTTTGAAGTCCAATTGGACCAGGCTTTTTTGCATCAATCTTTACGTCTGGAAGAAAAGTATTTTGCCCCCCCTTGAGGTATGTGAAATTACCATCCAGACCAGGCTTTGAATCAGAATGTGCCGTGTTGACAATAACTTCATCCCCCCCATGCCACAATGACATATTGTGATGGCAACCACTGGCCGATACTCCCATAAATGGTTTTGACATAAAACAGGCTATGAGATCAAACTCACGTGCCACCGCTGCACATATTTGACGGTAAGTAGTTAACCTATCACTCGTGCGAAGTGCATCATCAAACATAAAATTAAGTTCAAGTTGCCCTGGAGCATCTTCATGATCCCCTTGAATCATATCTAACCCCATCGCTTGACTATACTCAATAACCTTTAAGAAAACTGGTCGTAAAATTTCAAATTGATCAAGATGATAACAATTCGGTTTGGAGGCTCCACCATCAGGTAAACCATCTTCTCCCTTTTTAAGCCACATCATTTCAGGTTCAGTGCCATGGCGAAGATGCAATCCTCCATGCTTTTCTTTAAACTCGTCATGTATGCGACGCAAATTTCCCCTACAATCCGCCGTTAGATATCCTCCAGGATTTTCATTTTCCTCACGGTTCCTAAAACAGGTGCAGAAAACACGTGCTACCCTTTTGTCCCAAGGTAATTGAACAAACGTCTCTGGGTCGGGGATGCCTACCAATTCAGAAGCTTCTGGTCCATATCCAATATAATTAGAGTGTCGATCGGTATAAAGATTGGCTGTTGACCCATAAACTAGTTGAAATCCCCGTTCAGCTACGGATTCCCAGTGGTCTGCCGGGATACCTTTTCCAACAATACGGCCTGTGACTGAAACAAATTGGTAATATATGTAAGTAATACCTAATTCTTTAATTTTTTCTCTTACTTCTTTAACAAGCTTGTCACGACCTTCAGCTGCTACATAATTTTCAATGTCCATTCGATCCATGATTTTACTCCCTACTTTTTATGATGGAATTATCTCTCCCGTTTAATTATTGTTACGCATTTCTTCATGTTAACTCCAAGGAAATGGGCTATTTGATACTGGGTGCAATTTCCCTTTCTCAAATCTGTCGAAACGGAATGGCTGGAGAAGTTCTTGCTCTTCCCCTAAAATTTCATCAGCAATCAGGTGTCCAACTCCTAGCATTTTATAACCATGATTGCTGTCAGCTATTACGGTTGCATTTTCATTAAAATGATCAAAAACGGGGAAACTATCTGCTGTAAAGCAACCAATTCCTCCTGAAGCTTCTCGATGATATTTTGGCATCATACCCTC
>CAZXGI010000140.1:0-4433 GCA_964639965.1 uncultured Rhodospirillaceae bacterium | reverse complement strand
GTTTTGAAAGAAGTCAATCCTCGGCTTGCGGTTATTTTCCATTTTTTCAATGATTTTGATACAGCACCTGAAATGCAGGATAGGGTGCGTGAACATTACAAAGGGCCGCTTGCCATGGCGACAGATTTTATGGTGATAAATGCTACCAAGGATGAAATTGTGACGCGCATGGTGGAATTTTCTGACCACGTATGGCCAAATAAATCTAAGCATGGGGGGTTTGGTAAAGCGAAGCGAAAAAAGATGACTGAACTATCCTCTTGGCTTAAGGAAGCTCAACTCTTTCCAAAATTTCTGTCCGATCGGGGTTTAGTTAATGAAGATGAATTATGAAGTTTTTGATCTATTTTTTTTGGTAACTTTAAATTTCTTATTCTGTATTGAGAATTTCTTCTACTCGCGGCCACGCTTCATTACCTTTTTCTTCCATAAGAGGGATGTATTTTTTGTTGATCCAGTCGCTAATGGCGCTGTAGTTTGATCGAGATTTTACGCGTTCATACCAGTCGAGGATTCTTGGTCGATTTTTAAATAACCCCATGAACTGAAGATGGTCCATTCGCGTTAAGTATGGTGTATATGCAATATCTGCTAACGAGTATGTTTTTCCCGTTAGCCATTGATCCTTTGCTAAAGTTGTCTCCATATCAGAAAATAGCTTATCCCAACGTTTTATTGCAGGTTTAAAATAGCGGGATTCAATTCCTTTAAAGGTTGTGTCTAGTGATCTTTCACGTTTTTCTAGTTGAGGAATTAAGTTAATAAACGCAATGGTCTCTTCTTTCGTGCGACCGGCCATCATTTGATGTCGAAAAGCTACGGTTCCACTAATTGTTGCAACAGCCGCATGGAGGCTTTCGTCTAGTTGTTTTATCCAATTTCTAACGCGGGCACGTTCGACAGGATCTTTTGGTCGGACACCTTTTTCCGGGTAGGCATCGTCAAGGTATTCCATAATTACGGTTGATTCACAGATAACCATTCCCTCATCTATAAGTGTTGGGACAACGGCATTTGGGTTTAATTCCTTGTATTCAGGTGTTCGAGTGTCGCCTCGTCTTAAGTCCATGTGGTGGCTTTGCCAGTTTAGGTTTTTCTCAGCTAACGTAAGCCGGACTTTTTGGGCACAGGTGGACATATCGTTATGATAAAGTTCTAGTGTCATGTAATTCCCTAAGTTCTAACTATTCAAGTATTTTCAAGGTATTTTACAACAATATCGGTTGTTTGGGAAATATGTCTTTTAATTATGGTGGAAGAGCGGGAGACATCCCGATCTAAGACGGCTTCTCGTAGTTTATTGTGATTAGATCCCCGATTTACGGGTTTTGGGTTGGCGTTGGCCCATGTATGCCAGTAGCGTTGAGCTTGATAAAATAAAGTGGTTCTCATTTGCAAAAGTTTTCCGTATTCGCAAGCGCCTATAAGGCTATCATGAAATTCATGATGTAATGATGCCCATTCGTTATCTGAAATATAAGGGGCTTCACCTGTTAGCCGGTTTTGAGCGCGCTCTAGGCGATAATACGATGCAATAATCTGCGCCTCCCATGCGTCGTCGCCGTTTGCTATTGAGTTGCTGAGTGCTTCAGGCTCTAATAAACAGCGAAGCCGTGTAATTTCGTTGATATCATTTATAGAGATGGGAGCGACAAAAAATCCCCTTCGATCCTCCATGACGACCAAGCCTTCAGCAACGAGCCGGTTGAGTGCTTCCCGCAGGGGTGAGCTGGAAAAACCATAGTGTGCTATAAGAAAATCTAGTTTCAGCTGCAATCCGGGCGTGAGGGTACTTTTGAGAATATCATTTCTCAACCGCAATAAGGCTTGTTCTGACAAAGGAGCCGATTTTGCCCCATTAATCTCCAACAAAAGTCCAATTTCTCCCTGATTTTTTTATTTATTTTAATATCAGCGGCTATTATACCTTGAAAAAACCTAATTTTGCATTAAAAAAATATCTTGCATTATTTTATAATTATGCAATATTAAGTAAATGTTAAACTAATCTATTCTTAAAAGGAGAATAATCAATGTCAGTTGAAATACATCCGGTTTTGTCGCATATGGCATTGTTCGCACAGGACGTTGATCGCATGATTGACTTTTATGGCCGAGTATTGGGCTTAAGTGTTTCTGATGGTCGAAAGCGCGAGCCGGGGATTTCGCGTGGTGATTCTGAGATTGTTTTCTTGAGTAATGAGCCGCAAGTTCATCAGCAACTCCAGCTATCAGCTAGTTTGTTTGATGATGATGATTGCAATGTTGTCCATCAGGTCTCATTTCGTTTAGAGGATTTAGCAGAGTTGAGAGAGGTAGCTAGACGAATTGTTGAAGAAACGCAGGTTGATTTAAGTGAACTAGATCAATTGGATCATGGCAATGCTTGGTCATTGTATTTCCGAGACCCCGAAGATAATATGTTAGAACTCTATGTTGAAACACCATGGAAAATCAAACATCCATTTGCTCAACCTTTTGATATTTTGCAGCCCGATGATGTAATCATCGGGACGACATTTGAACGTGTCAGGGATGCAGAGGGTGTTGATCCTTGGTCAGCCACGGCACAGAATAAAATGGCCGATGCTTGACTTGGTTGTAGGTACAAAAAATTCATGGGTCGCCATGGCTAACCCATCATACGTGGAAGAAATAATGTAATAGAGGGAAATAATACTAAAATTACCAATCGAACAATATCTGTTATCCAGAAAGGCGTTACACCCCTGAAAAGTGTTCCAGTGTTAACATCAGGTAGAACCGTATTCAGAACAAAAATATTCATACCAACGGGAGGTGTAACCAAGCTAATCTCGGTCACGACAACGACGATAATACCAAACCACACGGGGTCAAGGTTTAGCCCATTGACAACTGGATCAAAAAACAGTGGAACGGTAAGTAAAAGCATGGCCATGCTATCTAAAACGGCGCCCAAGCCTATATAAATCAGCATAATTGCAAAAACGACTGTGATTGGATGTGCTTCAAAGCTTTTCACCCACGCCAATAGTGCTTCAGGCATGCCTGTTTCATTAATACAGTTGGAAAATATAAGAGCGCCTATTAAAATAAAAAACAACATTGCCGTTGTTTGAACAGAGTCAGCTAGAAGATCTAAAAAACTTCTCCATGTCAAAGTTCGCCGAAAATATGCAAAAAAGAAGGCTCCGCATGCACCAATGCCAGCTGCTTCGCTTGGTGTAAATAAACCTAAATAAATTCCTCCAATTACTATCAAAAACAGTACCAGAACGCCCCACACTTTTGATAATGCTGTAAAGCGTTCATTCCATGTAACACGTTCACCCGGTGGACCTGTTTCTGGCTTCAAATGAGTAATAATTGATATTGCTATGATGTACCCCAGGATACTCAGCAAGCCGGGAATGATACCTGCTATGAACAATGCTCCAATATCGGTAGAAGTCATGATCCCGTATATCACCAAAATTACACTTGGTGGTATTAGGATACCTAGGGTTCCTCCTGCGGCTATCGCCCCTGTTGCTAGTGTATCTTGATACTTAAATTTTCTCATTGGTGGCATTGCCACCTTTGCCATTGTGGCGGCTGTCGCAACAGAAGAACCACAAACAGCGCTAAATCCACCGCAGGATATAACCGTGGCCATTGCTAGGCCTCCGCGTCGGTGACCAATCCATGCATAAGCTGCGGTATATAATTCATCAGCTAAACCTGCTCGGGTTATAAAATTACCCATAAGTACAAAGAGTGGCACAACTGCAAACTCAGCTCGCATGGGAGTGTAGAATGCGATCTGTCCAACTTGGGCAAAAGCGCCGGCCCAACTTGTATAATAAGCAATTCCAATTATACCTACACTGGCCATGGCAAAGCCAACAGGCAAACGGCAAAATAACAATATAATCAATATGGCAAAAATAATTAGGGCATCTATCATAAGTTTAACCTGTCAAACGCTTCTCGATTTAATTTCATCCAAGCGCTTGTCACTTAAAAACATCATTCCAAATTGGATTGGAATACTTAAAGCGGTCATAACTGCCATAAAATAGCAAACCGGGGCCAGAGGGATTCTGGCGAAAAGCGTTACGTCGTTATATCCCGCCAAACTATTTGCAACATCCCACAATTGCCATGCGAAAGTGCCAAGAACTACTACACATATAAGGTTGATTATTACCTTTTGGTAAATACGAAGTTTTGGTCCAACAAGCGTATCTAGAATAGTTACCGAAACATGTCCGTCCTTTGCAGTAATAATTGGGACACCAGCAAAAACCAAAATACCCATCAGCACTTCAGTAACCTCAAAAAGTCCGGTAATTGAGATATTAAAAGCATCTCTAAAAAATACATCTATGACGGTCAGCCACATTATTATGAACAAAACAATCGAAGCAAATAAAATTAATGCCCGGCCAGAATAATCTCTGAGCCGGGCA
>CAZXGI010000139.1:1877-4459 GCA_964639965.1 uncultured Rhodospirillaceae bacterium | reverse complement strand
GGCTTGGGTCGCCGATTGCGGCCTATCACAAATAATTTACCAAAGCCGCTCGTAAAAATAGCAAATCGAACATTGTTGGATTATATCTTAGACCACCTAGTTGCTGCTGGTGTTGAGTGTGTGGTTGTGAATGTACACTATTTAGCGGATCAAATAAAACGGCATTTGAATAGTCGTAAAGACCTGGAAATAATAATTTCTTCCGAAGAATTGAGCCTGTTAGAAACTGGTGGTGGTGTAAAAAAAGTAATAAAAAAGTTCAACGATGAGCCATTTTATATTTCAAATGCAGATGTATTCTGGTTGAACGGTCCTACAACGGTTCTTGAACGCATGATCGAGCAATGGGACGAAACCAGAATGGACGCTTTATTAATGCTCCATGCAACGGTGGAAGCCTATGGTTATAGTGGTGATGGTGATTTTGAGGTTGATGCTAATGGAAAACTCTCGCGACGAATAGAGAGAGAAATAACACCATATCTTTTTTCTGGTGTTCAAATTATTCATCCTCGTATTTTTGAGAACACCCCAGAGGGAAAATTTTCGTTGAACGTGATTTATGACAAGGCCATTGAAGCAGACCGTCTTTATGGAGTTGTTCATGATGGTGAATGGTTTCACATAGGAACACCGGATGGTCTAGCTGAAGTTGAATCTTATTTGGCCCAGCGATTTTCAGGCAAGAGACACCGGTAATCGTGGGGGTAATCTGAAATGACGGCATCATTGTCACCTCAGGTTTATAATATTCCTGCGGAGCTGCCCTTCGTTGATACGTTAGCTTCTGGTTTGTTTAGACGTGCGGCCGAAAGTTCATTTGCATTAGCAGATTTCACAATCCTTCTTCCGACCCGTCGAGCTATAAGGTCTCTTCGTGATGCCTTTTTGCGGCAGAGTGGCGGAGCTCCTATGTTATTGCCTCGAATGTTGCCATTGGGTGATCTTGATGAAGAAGAAATTTTTATTAGCGATTGGGGGGACGCTCGGACTATATTTACCGGAGAAATTGGGGTTGATATTCCCGATGCAATTTCGAGTGCACACCGCCAATTAATGTTGGCTAAACACATACTGACCGTAGAAGGCAAGCATATTGGTGTCGAACAGGCGGTGCGATTGGCAGGTGAACTTGGTAGATTGCTTGATCAGGTGCAAACGGAACAACTAGAATTTAAATATTTGAACTCTTTGGTACCAAATGAATATGCTCAGCATTGGCAAATAACTCTCGAGTTTCTAGAAGTTATAACAAAATTCTGGCCAAGTATACTAGAAGAGAAAGGTCTAATTGATCCCGTTGAACGGCGCAATCTTATAATGAAAGCACAACTTTCTTATTGGAAAAAGCGAACGCCTATCCACCCAGTAATTGCCGCTGGATCAACTGGCAGTATTCCCCTAACAGCAGATTTATTAACCTTAATTGCTAGCTTCCCTAACGGAGCTGTCGTTCTACCGGGTTTGGATCAATCACTGAACACAAAAGATGTATATGATATTGAAACGCATCCCCAATTTGGTCTTTTTCGATTATTAACCAAAATGAGTTTGACAGCCGGTGAAGTGAAACCGTGGCCAACTAAAAGTGCTCGCGACTCGATTGTAACAAAAAGGGAATTTGCTTCGTTTTGGAGAACAAAACTGATTTCTGATGTTATGTGCCCAGCTGAAAAGGTTAGTGATTGGCGATTATTAAGCTCAATATCTAAGCAAGCTCTTAAGGGTATCGAAATTATTACTTGTCCGGGTCCGGATGAGGAAGCTGGTGTTATTGCATTAATATTACGAGAGGTTTTAGAAACACCTAAAAAAACAGCCGCCCTTATTACGCCGGATCGTCTTCTTTCACGCCGGGTGTCCAGTGAACTCAGTCGTTGGGGAATAAAAATTGATGATTCGGCAGGGATCCCATTGCGGCAAACTGTCGCCGGCTCGTTTTTGCGTCTAACTGCCAAACTAATTGTAAACAATTTTTTACCTATTGATCTTTTGGCCATTGGTAAACATCCCTTAGCTGCTGGTGGAATCAAACCAGCTAAATTCCGCCAGCTTATCCGGACATTTGAGGTAGATTTTTTACGCGGTCCTCGTCCAGCACCCGGTATTGAAGGGTTGTTAGAATTATTATCTCCCGGCGAATTGAAGCTTCGGCAAATGCTTGAATTCATAAAATCGACCAGCGTTGAATTTTGTCAGATGGCAACTAAAACCGAAACATCACTAGCGGACATTCTAGAAGCGCATATAACATTTACGGAGTATTTGGCTAGCAGTCATGAACAGTCGGGTGCGGAGCGTTTGTGGTTTGGAGATGAAGGTGAGGCTACATCCAAATTTATTTATGGACTTTTGGAAGTGGGTGATAACTTAGGCAAATTTAATGGATCATCTTATCCAGCTCTATTAGATGTTTTATTATTAGGGCAAGTAGCTCGCCGTAATTTTGGAAGTCATCCGAGATTAGCTATTTGGGGTCTATTGGAGGCTCGATTGCAACACGCGGATTTAGTTGTTATTTCTGGTTTGAATGAGGGAACTTGGCCGCCAGATGTTGGTTCCGACCCATGGATGAGCCGACC
>CAZXGI010000139.1:0-1777 GCA_964639965.1 uncultured Rhodospirillaceae bacterium | reverse complement strand
GGAGTTCGTCCACGTAAACTTTCAGTAACCCAAATTGAAACTTGGATGCGGGATCCCTACGCAATTTATGCCCAATATATTCTGAGATTAAAGCCATTACCAAAACTTGACACCTCTCCTGATGTTGCTGATTACGGTTCCCTAATACACGATGTTCTGGATGTGTTTTCTAAGAAATATCAATACGATATAGGACCGGATTCCCTCGACCAACTTATAAAAATTGGTGAAGAGAAATTTAAATCTGTTTTAAAGTATCCAAGTGTATGGGCTTTTTGGTGGCCTAGGTTTTTGCGCATTGCAAAATGGTTTATAGATTTGGAGACAGTTCGTCGTGAAGAAATAGTAAACACACACAGTGAAGTTCGAGGTTTTATTGAAATAACAGCTCCAGCCGGTGTTTTTAGATTAACAGCTAAAGCTGATCGTATTGACGAATTAAAAGATGGTACGCTTCGGATCATTGATTACAAAACTGGGGCCCCTCCAAGCAAGCTTGAGGTGGCAGCAGGTTTTGCTCCGCAGTTGCCACTAGAAGCTTTAATCGCAGAAGGTGGAGGTTTTGACGGAATTATTGAAAAGCGCGTGAGTAATTTAAATTATTGGCGATTACGTGGAAGTATTCCAGCCGGTCAGGTTTTGTCAGTCGGAGATAATCCAAGTAAGTTGGCGGCTGAAGCTGAAGAAGGTGTTACCGCTCTAATCAGGCAATTTGATGATGTTGGGACCCCTTATGGGTCGCGGCCACGTCCAGAGAATGCGCCTAAATTCTCGGATTATGAACATTTGGCTCGGGTTAAGGAGTGGTCAATGTCCGAGGGGGAGGATAGTTCATGAAAAAGATTGATCGTTTTTCCTCTGATCCAGATCAGGAACAACGTCTTGCTGCTGATCCGCTGGTATCAGTTTGGGTATCGGCATCAGCGGGAACGGGCAAAACAAAAGTTTTAACAGACCGAGTCTTGAGCTTGTTGGTAACTGGTATCAGGCCACAGCGTATTTTGTGTTTGACGTTTACTAGGGCGGCGGCGGCAGAAATGGAGTCTCGCATTTCCGATAGGTTGGGCCAATGGACGATGGCAGAAGATGCGGTTCTCCGGAAAGAGTTGGTTAACTTATTAGGATTTTCAATTCAAGATGACTTAGTTCAGCGCGCTAGACAGCTTTTTGCCGAAGTGTTGGATACTCCTGGTGGGATGAATATTCAAACCATACATGCTTTCTGTCAATCTCTTTTAGGACGATTTCCGTTGGAGGCTGGAGTTTCACCGCATTTTTCTTTGATGGAAGAACGAGATGCTGAAGAAATGCTACTTAGTGCGAGAGAGGAATTATTCAATCGTGCACGAAGCGGTATAGATAATCGTTTAGCTAATGCTCTGGAAAATGTTACCGCTCATATACATGAGGCTCAGTTTCCTGATTTACTCGCTGAATTAACATACGCTAGGGGGCGTTTACGCCGTCTTGTTGCTTGTTTTGGTGATGTAGCGAGCGTCATTACTAATACACAAAAAATACTGAAAGTTTTGCCTGACGAAACTCCAAGAAGTGTGATAGAGAATGCTTGTAAAAATGAGAATTTAAACGAAACTGGGTTACGATCAGCGATTTTGGCTCTTAGCAAAGGCAGTAAAAAGGATGTTGCAAGGGGACAAGAAATTCAATCTTGGCTAGATCAGCCATTAATTCGTGAAGACCGATTTTTTGATTATGCAGGACTATTTTTAGCCTATTTGAATGAACCCAATTTCAGTATTCGTAAGACATTAATCAC
>CAZXGI010000138.1:0-4472 GCA_964639965.1 uncultured Rhodospirillaceae bacterium | reverse complement strand
TGATCCCCTTTCTTAGTTTTACCGTCCAATTCTTCTTGTCGGGTGAACTTTTTAAGGAAGATCCAAGTACCGGGATCAATTTGCCGTCTGCGCCTTGGCTAAATAAGTCTTCATAAACTGGGAACATCGCATTACGCCGATTGTATTCCGGCCGTGGATTCATCGAAGAATCAAATCCAGTCATGGGCCGATCCATGCCTACCGTCAGTGTCCCCCCCTTTGTCTGGGCAAATCCTGAAGTGGCAATGATTAAAGCCCCTGCCATTCCCAGTATAATTGATTGAATTATTTTCTTCATTAATCGTCTCCCTGTTTTACAATTCTCATTAATACAACTCCCCGAGTTGCCGGCCACTTCTAGCCCATCGGCTCCATTTTCGAAGATACTCCGGTAAAATAAGCTCTCCATTTCCGTCTGTATCAAAAGCTTTGAATATATTTTCTGCGATGTTTATTGAATGCAAAATCTTATTTTTTAGAAATTCTGATTTAGATACCCGGCGATCCTGATTGCTATCCATGGCAAAATATATTTTCCGCGCTTCATCGGTGATAATCCGTTGCCACGCATACTCATTGACCGACATTTGACCATCTTGATTCATATCAGCAGCACGAAAAAAGCCCTGAGTGCCACGGGGATTGCCTCGGAAATGCGGATTTTTCCCATACTCATGGATACTTAGATGACCATTTCCATCTAAATCCAATCGTTTAACAATTTTACGAAAACCCTCCAGATCCTTCTGGGTAAACCCCTTTTCTAATTTTATTTGCATATGGGTCATAATTTGATGCGGCGTTAACTTCTCTGCGTAAACTCCAGAGGCTGAAAATAAAACTACCACAACGATAATCACATTACATATCAGTCTATTCTTAAACATCATCTGTTTTCTACTCCGACATATTCGTAAGTGACCGGATCAACCAAATTATGCCAATCATCCACCTCTCCGATATTTGGCTGGAATTTATTTTGTAAATCTCCACCCTGCTCGAACATCCAGTAATAACCACCCCGAGGATAATCCTCTATTTGCCAGGCGTTATTATCAAGATCGGAAAATGTAAATCCGTAAGTACCGTGACTTCCACTCGTCTTGTGGATGACGTCAAATCCATATCGATCCTGATTCTCGATAATTATTTCCCGCGCGGCATCGACAATTTCTGGTCCCGCAACATCAAAACCAATATGATTATGCATCTTATGCTCTCGCAACTGAGTATCCGTCTCAATGAAATCAATGACGGCGACGCTATTGAGACGCCCAAGCATGCGCTTAGAACCAAGGCGGACACATTCAATTCCGAACATTTCTTCATACAAAGCCTGGGATTTATCCATATCTATGACCTCGCAAGTCATGTGAGACATTAACTGCGGCTTAAGGATCGATGTCTGAGCGTGTATTTCTCCGTTGGAAAACGAAGCCAGGGCGTGTTTGGTATCACATTCTTTCTCAAAATAGTGGCTGTAACCACCTACTGGATTTTCCAAGAATTCCCAATAGTTACCATCCTGGTCACGTAACATAAACGATAAACCGTCATCACTTTCAAATAGATTTCCAACATTTTCAATATTGAATCTTTCCTGATACGATAACGAGAGTTCTCGAGCCTCCCGAACTTCATCCGCTGTTGTAAAATCAAAACCAAAATGAGCATTTTCAAGCCAAGGTCGAACTGCCTTTGCAAGCCCTTTCTCACCAAGTGTTACACCAACTATTGCTGTATTACTTCCAAGTCTAGCCACCAGCGTTCGGGGACTCGTTTTGACAACATCCAATCCAAGAAATTCCCGATAAAACCGAATAGATTCTTCTGCATCTTTTAAAGTAGCATGCCCGTGCGACAGGAAAGGGAGTTCTAATAGAGGTTTCAATTTATTCTCCCTTCAGAAATTTGA
The DNA here is from genome assembly GCA_964639965.1 of uncultured Rhodospirillaceae bacterium. Lineage (GTDB taxonomy): Bacteria > Pseudomonadota > Alphaproteobacteria > Rhodospirillales > UBA2165 > TMED23. Next base: position 2,557 of record CAZXGI010000138.1, on the reverse strand, counting down.
TCTTGTTCATTTGTCAAGCCACATTTCATGCAGGTGACTCATTTTAAATACGGGCATCTTCGGGCCTTTAACATACTTCTTCGAAACTGAATAAAAGGTATTATGATAACGAAGGAGAAACGGCTGATGTTTAATAACAGTTGTTACATAATTACAAAACGCCTCCTTGCGCTTATTTTGGTCCTCAAAAGGAGGATAGGTTGCCTCAAGCGCCTGATCGACTTCGGGATGGCTAAACTTAAAAAAATTGCCACCGCTCTTGGAATGCAAATTTTGCGCCTGAAAACCGGGATCAAGTGCTCCGCCAATACCTAAAAAAAATGACTGAAAACCGCCCCGTAATAGTGGTAAAACCCAAGACGCTCCGGGTGGCCGAGGATCAAGCTGAACATCAATGCCCACACGTTTCCAGAACGACTGATAAACCTGTGCGCCCGTTAGAAAAACAGGAAACGTTAGAACCGCCAGTTTAAACTTTACCGGCTTTCCATAGGATTTAAGTAAATCCTTTGCCTTTGCCGGATCATATTCTGGATAGTTAGTTTTACCGCCGCAGTACCATTTTGACTTTGGGCCAAACCAGTCAGTTGCTAGAATACCACCTATACCTCCCAAAGCCGCCTGCACCTCAACTTTACGGTCAACGGCGTAAGCCAGAGCTTTCCGGACCCTAATATCATCCAGGGGTGGCTTAGATGTGTCTAGGGCAACAATACCTGAGCCTTGGTCAACCTGACCAAATACCTCAATACTACCGTCTTTTTCAGCCAGCTTGGCCATTTTTCCCGAATTTGTGATATAAAGATCAAGGTTTCCAGCCTTAAGTCCATTAAGCCGCGCCTCCTCTCGTGAGACAAGAGGCATAACAATTTTATCGAGATATTGCTTTTCAGGATGACGGTAGTTGGGATTTCTGATGAGAGTTAATTTAACACCTTGTTCCCAATCATCGAGCATGTAAGGACCTGTTCCAACTGGAAGCTTGGTCACAAATGGTCCCATATTTTTAGTATGCTCTGGAGCGTTCACCCAGAAAAACTGAAACGGCCCCGTAAGCGCTGCTTTGAAACCAGCATGAGGGCGCGACATATGAAACTCGACAGTATGATCATCAACTGCAATGACATTCTTAACAGGACCGATTTGGCCTTTGATAAAATTAACCATTGTTGCCTTCATCGCCCGTTTGAAATGTTCGACAAAAGCACGAGCCGTAAACCGCTCACCATTGGAAAATTTAACACCTTTCCTTAAAGTTACCGTGAAGAGTTTTTGGTCAGGTGAGATTTTGAGTGCGGTACCTAATATAGGAATAAGCTTACCATTTTTATCAAGACTGAATAAATCTTCATACATTGCGCGCTGCACGTTGAGCTTAGTCGGGAATACTGTCGGGCTCGTCGCCGTATCAAACCCATTAAAGGTTCTGTTCATCGCAACCCGAAGAGTACCACCTCTCTTCTGGGCAAATACATCGGCAGAGAAAATGGCGAAGGCCAAGAAACAAAAAATAACCAATTTTGGAAAGCGCTGCATTCGTCCTACCCGTTCATCTATCACGATTATTTCAGTTCATGAATTCAATTGAATTGTATGACGATTTATATAATAGTGTCTACCGAAAATATATTTTCAGGCGAAATCCATGGTTACCAGGGCAAATTATATCCGCGAAATATTGGAGCACGAGATTATCTCCGGTGTGAGGGTTCCGGGTGAGCGGCTCGATGAACCACAACTAACCAAACAGTTTAATGCCTCCAGGACACCTGTGCGTGAGGCTCTGGTTGAGCTCGCAACGGCAGGATTGATAGAGATGCAGCCTCATCGAAGCGCGGTTGTGGCCGAAATTAGTATTCACCAGGTTATCCAGTTATACGAAGTACTAGCTGAGCTTGAAGGATTAAGTGCCAAATTAGCCGCCCGGCGTATGACAGAAGAAGAACGCTGCGAATTTGAATTACTTCATAGAAAGATAGGTCAAGAAATTGATAATAATAATCGTGAGGCTTTCCCAATACTCAATAAAAAATTTCACGATATGATTCATCAAGGCGCCCATAATGAAATCCTTGAATCAGAAATTGATAGTCTTAATAAGAGACTGGCCCCTTACCGCCGTCTCTTCCATAATGAACAACACAATCTTAAAGTGCCATATGGGGAGCACCGAAGTGTTGTAACGGCCATAAGAAACCGCAACGAAGGGGAAGCAGCACAAATATTTAAAGACCACACAGCCCTTCGAGCCGACAGTATCACCGACTTCATCGCAGCCTTTGATCAGCGTTTTCAGAAACGTAGTGCTTAAATAACACAAAAGGAAAGTTATGAACGAAAAGGTTCAAATTAACTGGAATAAAGTCAAACGTTTTTACGAAAGCGCTACTGAACGCATGAAAGAAAATCCAGACACTCCAGCCATCGGTGCACCAAAAGCAAGAATACGTGTCATCAAAGAGAGGTTATTTGAAGCCAAAACCGAAGGTCATACGTTTCAAATTGATGAACCAATTGAACGTGGAGGCACCGGATTGGCACCTTCCCCTATGGCATA
>CAZXGI010000137.1:0-4500 GCA_964639965.1 uncultured Rhodospirillaceae bacterium | reverse complement strand
CGCAGAGGATTGGCTGTTGGATTAGCGTTTGCAGGGGCGGGAGTAGGCGCAATGTTACTTCTTCCCTGGATGCAATATGCAATTCAAACTCACGGTTGGCGTTATGCGTGTTTCGTCATAGCGGCTATTATTATTTTTTTTCTTATCCCATTAAATGCTTTGTTTCAGCGCCATCGCCCAAGTGATCTTGGTTTGGAAATAGATGGTGGCGCCATCTCTGATAAGTCGACCACAGAAACGAGGCGGGACGAACTGGAAAGGCGGGTTGTAAATAAAGATTGGGTCAATACACAGTGGACGTTGAGAAAAGCAATCTTTACAGCCCAATTTTGGTGGTTGGTGATTGCATTTGGGTTTGCTCTTTATGCTTGGTATGCAGTTCAGGTTCATCAGACGCGATATCTTATAGATATTGGAATTTCACCCCATATTGCCGCATTTGCCTTAGGCCTGGTTGGATTGACGGGAATATTTGGCCAAATCTTTGTTGGTGCATTATCAGATCGAATTGGTAGAGAGCTGGCTTGGACATTTTCGCTTTGTGGATTTTTGTTGACTTACGCATGCCTTTTTCTTTTGCGAATTTATCCATCGGAGTGGTTAATTTATGTCATGGCGGGTTTGCAAGGATTTATTGGCTATGGGTTGGCCTCAGTTTTTGGCAGTGTTCCAGCCGAGCTCTTTTCGGGAAAGAATTATGGCAAAATCTTTGGTCTAATGGGTGCAATTAGTTATTCGGGGGCTGCTGCAGGACCTTGGATAACCGGTATACTTTTTGATGCATCTGATAATTATGAGGCTGCGTTTATAACTGCAATGGTTGTTTGTTTTGTATCTATACTAGCTATGTGGATGGTGGGACCACGAAAAATAATCCTTGTTGCCGGTCGCTCCCGTGTATGAGTTGGATGATAATATTTCGATGGGCAGCTTAGGTTTTTCTAGAAATTGTGCATAGTTGCAGGATTGCGAGGAGTAGAAGATGGAAAATTTAACGATTGGGATTATGAGCCCGGGTGATATGGGGCATTCGGTTGCCAGCGTATTATATGAAAGTGGTTGCAGAGTTGTAACGGTGTTAAATGGGCGTAGTGAGCTATCAAAAACCAGAGCAAAACGTTCTAATATGGAAAATCTTGAAGATCTCCAAGAATTGGTTTCTGTCTCTGATTTTATTTTCTCAATCATGCCTCCCAATAAGGCTCAAGAATTTGGTAAAGAAATTGCTGAGGTGATAGATAATTCTGGAAAGTCGCCTGTTTTTGTCGATTGCAATGCAATTTCGCCTGATACCACTCTCTCTGTAGCCGAGGCTATCAAGAATTCGGGGGCAATTTTCCTTAATGTTGGCATTATAGGTCCGCCACCAGGGCGCGGACCGGTAACCAAATTTTATGCTAGTGGAGAAGGCGTTAATTCACTCAAATTTATCAACCAAAATGGTATAAAATTAGTTCCAGTAGGTGATGAAATAATAAAAGCATCGGCTATCAAGATGTGTTATGCTGGGCTCACCAAAGGCATTATGACGCTTCATGCAAGCATACTGGTTGCCGCTGAATTATTGGGGATTAGTGACGAGGTGCAAAGCGAATTAAAAGAGAGCCAGGAATTTCATTGGAAAGCGATGGAGGAGAGAGTTTCCACGTATGTATGCGATGCTGGTCGTTGGGCCGGAGAAATGGATCAAATCTCTGATACGTTGGGATCCGTTGGAGTCACACCTAATTTGCACAAAGGTGCTGCCGATGTCTTTCGTTTGTTGGATGCTTCGCCATTAAGTATTGAAACTAGGGAAAATTACGATAAAAGCCGAACGCTGCAACAATCGATAGAGATATATGCGGCGACTGCCCGAGCGTTAAAAAGAAAAAAACTTAGTGAAAGTGGAATAGAGAAATTTCGAACTAAATAAGATATATCGTCCACAAGAGATTTATCCATAACTTTAATATTAACTGAATTTCTCATAATTCTCAATTTTAACGAAAATAATAGTGTATTGATTGGCCATCAAATAATCATTAGTTTGCCGTTTTGGTTTTAACTTATGGAGCTTAATAAAAATGGATTTGACTGGTGAATATAGAATTCCCGCAACACGTCAGGACGTTTGGGAAGCACTAAATAATCCTGATATTTTGAAACAATGTATTGATGGGTGCCACGAACTTAGTAAAGATTCTGATACTCAGTTTTCTGCCAAGGTCACAGCTAAAGTTGGCCCAGTTAAAGCTAAATTTGCCGGTAAAGTAACTCTTTCTGAGTTAGATCCGCCCAATGGCTATAAGATTTCAGGTGAAGGGCAGGGTGGTGTTGCTGGTTTTGCCAAAGGTGGAGCTACAGTCAAACTTGCCGACGATGGTGCCGATACGGTTTTAAGTTATACTGCCAATGCTGAAGTTGGTGGCAAATTGGCAAGCGTTGGTAGTCGTTTGGTTGAGGGAGTAGCAAAAAAACAAGCAGATGATTTTTTTGGTAAATTCAGTGAAATTCTTGGTGGTCAGGCTGAGAAAGATGTCAACCAGGTATCTTCTGCTGAAACACAGCAGGAAGTTGAAGTTAAAGTTGAAACGGAACAACGTGGCCTGTCGCCCGCCTTATGGGGAGCTGGTTTAATTATTTTGGTGGCTGCCGTTTTGTACATTGTTGTTGGATAAATGGATTTAATATAGAGAGAAGTTATAAATTTTGCCTCATTCCAATTTTGCAAGTTTGAATCATTATGAATCCAATATAAATCGACTAACAGATAAATTGTTTGATTTTAAATTCAGCTATGAATTGATATAATTTGCTTGCTTTCTTGGAATTTGGTTGTATATTTACAACAGTTAATGAATTTGGCTGCCAAGGTTGGAGTCAGGTTTGTATGGCCAAGCCTAATGGTTAGGTTGGTTTAGTTTGATATTATCATGTTGCTCAGTATAGAGGATATGACCGATGATTTTTTTATACGTCTTGTTAATTATCCCGTATGCAGTTGTGGCAGAAAGTATGCTGGTTGTTTGAATACGCATTGCGTTTCCGAGCGATTGCGTTGCTTATTGCAGCGATATGGTAAACGGGAGAAATATAATGTCTATTGTGACTTTACCTTCACTTTATGGAGATAGTGGGCTTTCCCGCTATTTGAACGAAATTAAGTCGTTTCCGATTTTAACGGCTGATGAGGAATTCATGTTAGCCGAACGCTATTTGAAACATGATGATAATGAGGCCGCCCGTAAATTGGTAACAAGCCATCTGCGATTAGTCGCGAAAATAGCCATGCAATATCGTGGTTACGGTTTGCCGGTAGCAGATCTTATCTCCGAAGGTAATATAGGTTTGATGAAGGCGGTAAAGAAGTTTGAACCAGAGCGTGGTTTCAGACTCTCAACTTATGCAATGTGGTGGATTAAAGCCTCTGTAACGGAATATGTTTTAAAAACTTGGTCGATGGTTAAGATGGGCACAATGGCTGCTCAAAAGAAGTTGTTCTTTAGCCTACGCAAGGCAAAGAGACGCCTAGAAATTATAGACAACAGTGACATTAATCCCGAGCAGGCAAAGCTTTTGGCCGAACAGTTTAATCTTCCGGAGAAGGATATCCTGCATATGAATGGTCGCATGACTATTCGCGATCAATCTCTAAATGCTCCCGTATCTCGTGGAGAAGATGGATCGATCGAATTTCAGGATACTTTGGTTGATAACAGTCCATCACCAGAGGCTATTGTAGCGGATAATGAGGAGGCCGCCATGCGTGGTGAATTTTTAAAAGCTGCTTTAGATAAGTTGCCCGAGCGTGAGCGAGATATTTTTGTCGAACGGCGATTAAAAGATAATCCTGTAACTTTGGAAGAAATAGGGAAGGGTTATGGTATCTCTCGTGAGCGTGTTCGCCAACTCGAGAACCGAGCCTTTGAAAAGGTTCAAAATTTTATTCGCGAAGCGGCTATGATTGGCTGACAGAATTTATTATGAACAAAAATAATAATTAATTAATTCCAAACAGCCCTTGACAATTTCTTCTTGTGATTTAAATCACTGGCACTCTTTAATTAGAGTGCCAAATGGATAATTTAGGTTTTGAGCAGGAGCTCAATAAGAACCATTTGATTAATTTATGGGGCCCAAGAAAAAGGAGATTAAAAAATGGGTTTTAAACCACTTCATGATCGCATTGCTGTTCGCCGGGTGGCGCAGGATGAAAAAACAGCTGGCGGTATTATAATACCAGATACTGCACAAGAAAAACCATCTGAAGGAGTAGTTGTTTCTGTTGGTTCAGGTGCTCGTGGCAAGGATGGTAATCTTGTGCCTCTAGAAGTAAAGGCAGGCGATAAAGTTCTTTTTGGGAAATGGTCAGGAACGGAATCCACTATTCAAGGTGACGAGCTATTGATTATGCAGGAATCCGACATCATGGGTATTATATCGTAGAAATTAAACATTAAAATAACTCTCTAGGAGAATTTTTGAGATGGCAAAGGAAGTATTATTTGACGCGTCGGC
>CAZXGI010000136.1:0-4502 GCA_964639965.1 uncultured Rhodospirillaceae bacterium | reverse complement strand
CCTGAAGGGCCACAAATGACAATCCGTTCTCCCTTGGTAACGCTGAGGTCAATGTCACGTAGTACGTGAAAATCACCAAACCACTTGTTAACCTTTTCAAATGATATGATATTTTCTTTTGACATCAGAGGATCCTTTAATATTGTTCAATATTGCTACGGTTTTCGAGACGTGTTGAATATTTAGACATACCGTAGGTAAAAATAAAATAACAAATTGCGGCAAATGTATATGCCGAACTGAAAATATGTGGTGGTCCTATCCAATCGGAAGACTCCAGCGACATCTGAATGATCCCAAGAAGGTCGCTGAAGCCAATTAACATTACGATCGTAGTTTCTTTGAAGATGCCGATACACGTGTTCATCATGGCCGGCACCGAATTACGGATCGCCTGCGGTAAGATTATGTAACCCATCATTTTCCAGTAAGACATCCCGATTGCGCGTGATGCCTCAAATTGCCCGATTGGGATTGACTGAAGGCCACCTCTGAAAACTTCCGCCATATAGGCGGAGTTCCAGCATGCGAAGGCTATAAAGGCCCGAACGACAACATCTATTTTGGCACCGTCGGGAATAAAAATGGGAAGAAGAGCCACAAACATAACAATGATGACAATGTGTGGAACTCCTCGCCAGAACTCAATGAAATAGGTGCAGACTTTGCTGATTACCTTGAGTTCTGATGTGCGGCCGAGAGCAAGGATGATACCAAGAGGTATAGATCCAAGAATTGAGATGGTGGCAATGACGAGGGTCAAGAGTAGACCACCAAAATTCTCCGGTGCAACATATTTTAAATCAAAAACATCACCCAGCAGTAATATATAAGCTGTAATTGGAAAAACGATAACCATGGTTATTCGAAAATGTTTGGTCCAGCGACCATAAGAATAGAGAAATGACACAATGGTTATCGCAGCTAATAAATAGAAAATATCTACTCGCCAATAGAGTTCTTTGGGATATAGCCCGTAAACAAAAAGACGCCAGCGATCGGTTACGAAAGCCCAGCATGCGCCGTTGGTGTTAGGACAGGATTTTGCAGAATCGCCAAACCAGACGGCATTTATAAATGCCCAGTGTATGAGAAAATCTGCGAGATTAAAAATAATATAGACCAGCAGCAAGGTTATTAACGAGTTAAACCAGCTGGAAAAGAAATTAACCCGAAGCCAGCCTAACGGGCCTTTAGACTGGTAAGGCGGAGGTTGCGGCATTTTGAAAGGAGTAAGAATGGGTTCCATTTTTCTCTTCTATCTTTCCGGTATTCGGGTCATGTGGTTGTAGATTGCCATAAGCATGGCGATGAAAAGGCTGATACCTAAGTAACCGATAAGTGTAATCGCCTGGAGTTCCATCACTTGTCCGGTTTGCGGGGCAATTGCGCCATCCATGGCCCAGAAAAAATCGGAGTAACCTATCGCGCCAGCAAGAGCTGTCGATTTTGCAAGGTTTAAATATTGATTTGTAACTGGAGGAATAATAAACCGCATGGCTTGAGGTACAATAATCTGGGAGTACGTCTGCAGGGTCGTAAAGCCGATAGAGCCGGCGGCTTCTTTTTGACCTTTATCAACCGATTGGATGCCTGCACGTATAATTTCTCCCACGAATGCTGCGTTATACAATGTAAGACCAAATACCATTGCGGTAAATTCCGGTTCAAGTACGGCACCTCCCTGAAAATTAAACTTCCCAAATTTTGGGACTTCCCAGTTAATAGGAAAGTCTAAAGCCCATGCGACGATCAATGGCAATATGATAATCAGGCCCAACCCCAGCATTAAAGAGGGAAAAGGTTGCCCGGTATTTTTTTGTCGGTGTTTAGCCCAAGCCCATATGATGACGGAGATTAATATCGCTATTAAAAGCGCCCAGGCTACAAATTCTGCACCGCCTTCCAGAATTGGTAAAGGAATGAAAAAACCTTCAATATTGAGAAAGGCCACATCAAAGAAATCAATGGAAGTTCTCTTTCCAGGCAGCATTTTAAGTGCCGCAAAATACCAGAAGAAAAGTTGGAGTAATAACGGAACATTTCGGAAAACCTCGACATAGCCATTACCAAACTTGCGTAAAAGGAGGTTCGACGAAAGTTTGGACATGGCGATGAAAAAACCCAATACCGTCGCCAGGATAATGGCAATAAGCGAAAGCGTGATCGTATTGAGCAAGGTTACGACCATCGCTTCAATATACATTGATTTAGGTGTATAATCGATAAGAGCAGGGCTGATGGGAAAGCCGGCTTCATCGGTTAGAAAACCGAAACCTGTCTTTAGGCCAAGACGGGCCATATTGGTTGTTGCTGTATTATATACCCAGATCATCCCAAAGATTATGGCTACGACCAGTCCCCACTGGTAGGTAAGCGAACGCACACTGCCTTTGCGCCAGAAGCTGAGTAAATTTTCCATCAAATAGACTTATAATGTTTCAATACTAACGGGTGCCTCATTAAATTAATTAATGAGGCACCCGTGATTATTTTATTCGATAATGGTGTTACGGCTTAACGGAAAGGCGGAGAAATCAGCAATCCACCTTTAGTATGCAATACGTTCTTGCCTCTAGGCATGTTCAAACGACTATCTTTGCCTAAATGTTTTTCCCATATTTCGCCATAATTACCGACGGCTTTAATGGCATTGTAGGCCCAGTCTTTACCCAGTCCAATTTTTGCTCCAAACTTACCTGTCGTCCCCAAAATACGCTGGATGAAAGGGTTCTTCGCAGTTGCCCTCACCTTATCAATATTCTTGCTGGTGATACCATATTCTTCAGCAGCGATAAGAGCGTTAAAAGTCCAGACAACAATATCTTTCCAGACCTGGTCACCATGCCCGACCATAGGCGAAATAGGCTCATTTGAAATAGTTTCAGGAAGAATCATATGCTCATCCGGGTTTGTCATGGATAAGCGACGAGCACCAAGACCAAACTTATCTGTGCAGAAAACGTCGCAACGCTTTGCATCATATGCCTTTTGGGCTTCACCCATACTTCCGAATGTCACCTGCTTGAACTTCATCCCATTCTTGCGGAAGAAATCCGATACGTTACCTTGCGTTGTCGCTCCTGCTGACATGCAAAATGTTGCGCCATCCAACTCTTTAGCTGTTTTTACGCCGAGGCTTTTACGAACCATGAAACCCTGGCCGTCAAATACCATAACGCGGGTAAAATCAAGGCCTAGGCCCACATCTCTCGCAAATGTCCACGTAAATCGGTGTGTGACCACATCAACTGTTCCGGCTTTCATTGCGTTAAAAGCGACAGGCAGTTTCATTTTTGTTGTCTTGATTTTATCTGCGTCACCAAGAACAGCTGCAGCAATAGCGCGGCATAAATCAACATCAAAGCCAACCATTTTGCCGGCCTTATTCGGGAAGGCGTACCCAGGTACACCTGGAACAACGCCGCAATGCAAAATGCCCGCTTTTTTTACATCCGCTAACCTGTCGGCCTTTGCGGCATTCGCCAAAATGCCGAAGGAGGCGATCGCAAGTAACACAATGGTCAAGCGTCCAATTTTAGAGTCAATAAATTTCATTTAATATCTCCCAGTGAAGGTTTTAGATCGTGTAAGTCTTAAAATTCAAACTTTTCTGAGACTAATTTGACAATCAGTTTAATACAAGTATTCTTATATTGCAATTACGCGTAATCGCAATATAATTAAAGAATTGATATAAAAACAGTAATCCAATGCCTTCAGAAAACACAGAGCCATATATTTCCGAGGAAAAAGTAACGACCCAAATCAGAGCCATCTGGGTTCGAAATTTTTCCTGTATAAAGGAGACTTTGCGTCAATTTGATCTTACGCCCGTGCAGTGGCGCGTTTTGGCGAATTTACAGGAATTCAATGGTCAGAACGTCTACTCACTTGCGGAACGGAGTTATACAAACCGGGCAAATCTTAGCCGTGACGTCGCAATCCTGGAAAAATTGGGCCTGGTTGAGCGTAATAGAGAGAGCGGGGATCAACGTAATGTCCTGGTAACCCTGACCGAAGCCGGGAAAACTAAATTTAACCAGGCAAGACCCGCAGTTGAACAGGAAACCAACTTTATCCTCGAAGGGCTATCCTCTTCAGAAATCGAAACTTTGATGAAACTGCTGATTAAAGTAAAACATAACTCATATCGCCAGCATCCTGCCATTCACAACGCCAACAAGGAAAAATTCAATGCCTGATTTAACCAAGAAAACCGGCGGACAAATTATTGTCGACCATTTGATAAATAATGGAATTGACAGGGTATTTTCAGTCCCGGGTGAAAGTTTCCTGGGCGTGATGGACGCCTTATACGATCGCGGAAATGAAATCCAGTTTGTGAACTGCCGACAGGAAGGCGGCGCAGCCTTTATGGCGGCGGCATTCGGCAAATTGACCGGAAAACCCGGAATATGTTTTGTTACTCGCGGGCCAGGCGCTACAAATGCAAGTATTGGTGTACACGTTGCCAGGCAGGATTCTGTGCCAATGATATT
>CAZXGI010000135.1:0-4625 GCA_964639965.1 uncultured Rhodospirillaceae bacterium | reverse complement strand
TGAGACTATAAATATAAACGCAATACCTGCGATTTGAGCCGCTGCTGCAAGATTATTCATTCCCAACCAAATGTTAAATATTCCCAAGGTCAGTGTCTCTACTGCAAAGAATTCAACGGTTCCGAAGTCGGATAAAACCTCCATTAAAACAAGAGCCAATCCTGCGACAATTGCCGGCCGCGCCAATGCCAAGTCAATCATTATTACGGCCGATGGACGCTGAATCTTTGCAATTTCGATATAGGAAATCGACGTTTGACGAATGGCTGACCGGGCCAAAAGGTATATATACGGGAAGAGGACCGAAGCCATAACAAACATAGCCCCTCCCATCGATCTTATTTCCGGAAACCAATAATCTTTAGCTGAATTCCAACCAAAAATTTCGCGTAATAGTTCTTGAACGGGTCCCGCATATTCTAATAAATCTGTATAGGTGTAGGCTATTATATACGCTGGTACCGTAGCCGGCAGCAATAATGCCCATTCAAACACCTTTGCAAACGGAAAATCATATCGAGCAATAATCCAAGCCGACGTCACCCCAAATGCTAAGCTGAGTATGCCAACACCAATCATTAAAATAATCGTGTTGAGAGCATAACGGGGAGCAACCGTTTGCATCAAATGTGACCAGAGCCCTTGATTGTCACCAGCAGCTGTAATTAGAAGAAATACAAAAGGCCCTGTTAATACTAAGGCTATCACAAAAGTAGCGATTGACCATGTGTTCAGATAACCAAGGGCTGACCTATAACTAAAATAAGATGCGATTTTACCAACCGACACGATCAATAATTCTTTGTGCCGCCGGCGCAAGATCAGCAATCTTACCTATCGGCAACTTATCTTCCGAGAACGAACCCCAAGACAATAGTTCTTTGCTATATCCAATATTGGGATTTCCGGGGAACTCATAATTGATTTTTGTAAACAACTTTTGTGCTATCTCCTGACTCAAAAATTCTAAAAACTTTACCGCCAAATCTTTATTCTTTGAGTATCTGGCTACGCCGCCACCAGAAATATTAATATGATTACCACGTCCGTCCTGATTAGTAAAAACTATACGCACATTTTTGGTCCATTTACGTTGCTCTGGAACTTTGGAGTTCTTCAATTTACCAAAATAATAGCTATTGATAATCGCTATATCACAAACACCCTGAAAAATTGCCTTAACCTGGGCCCGATCATTACCTTGTGGACGCTGAGCTAAATTCCGCACTAAACCTCGGGCCCATTTTTCTGCTGACTTTTCCCCATTGGCAGCAATGACAGATGCAAGGAGCGCTCTGTTATAGACATGGCTTCCCGGCCTGGTACAAACACGGCCACGCCATCTCAGGTCTGCTAAACCCTCAATCTTTTTCAATTTACTGATATCAACACGATTCATAGAAACGGCTAAAATTCTGGCTCGCTTTGAAAATCCAAACCATCTATTCTTTTTATCTCTGAGATGACTTGGAATATTCTTTAATAATTCTCGTGATTGGATAGGAAGAAGCAGGTTCTTATCAGCATAAACATTCAAGCGAGATATATCGACAGTCATCACGACATCGGCTGGGCTTCTTTTACCTTCAGCCAGCATCCGCTGCGCAAGTCCCTTTGTTGAATAGATTATATTTGACTTTATTCCAGTTTCTTTTTCGAAAGCCCGCAAAAATGGGTTTATCAGAAATGGCTGGCGATGCGAATAAATATTGATTGATTCAGCTAATAGCCCAGAAGACTGCATGAAAAGGCCAATTAATAACGTCGCAACAAATATTATCGAAGAGAGAATTTTTGATAGTTGGGGTATTTTTTTTGACAACGCATTATACCTTATTCTTGTTCGTGTTTTCATTAAGCAAATATAGCGACCCATTTCAACAAATGGAGAAAAATAAATTGTGCTGAGAGTATGTAATTTTAAATTCTCGTTATTTTTTATACCAAATTTAATTTTTTGATTAGGCTCAGACAAAATCAAACTTTTCCCAAATAAATCCCATACCGCTAGTATCGCGCCAAAATTTTGATCGCGGTGTTTTTCAGCCATTGAATGGTGAATTTGATGCTGGGAAGGAGAAATAAATATCTTCTCAAGAGAAGGTCCATACGAAATACTAAAATGAGAATGTCTAAGGTTGGCCCCTGTTACATTGAAAACAAACAATAAAAAATTCACTCCATAAATTGATACTAGATCAATCTTGCCACCAAACAAAAAAACAAACAATGAGATCGTGATGGCCTGAACAATAATTGAACGAAGGGTAAATATGATACCTTCCAAGGGATGGGTTCTATATACAGTAAAAGGTGTTAAATACTCGGCACTGTGGTGAACCTTATGTATTGCCCACAATAGAGGAACCTGGTGGAGTGCTTTATGCACAAGAAAACGCGAGAAATCATCTAAAAGGAATAAAAATAGTGTGTAACTGATAGGAGCCACCCAGTAAGGAGAGCTCATAAAAGCGCCATGACCGCCACCAAAATAGTCACTTAAAAGATAAAAAAGAGCGGTTGTAAGGACAATCCTTGAAAGGAGTAATGGTGAAATTATTAACATTATTGCGCGATTTATTAGAATCATTAACAAATCAGCTCGAGCTGAAAGAGAAAACCATATGTCTTTTGAAAACAAGTCACGAATAATAATATGGAAAGCACGTTTTATATTTTTTTTGCTTATAAATAAACCCCAGACCAATGCGACAATTGTCGCAGATAATAGATAAACTATAGACACACGTTTTTTGGGATCAATGAAACTATCCAATAATCCCGAAAAATAATCCGTTATCAGCCAATTAAATAAATTTTCCATTCACTTTTATATGCTAGTTTAGGTTGGTAAGGCCGGCCGCTAATATAACGGCCGACCTCAACATTAACTAGTCATTCTCAGCGGCAGCACCACTGCCTAGACTTTTTATCATGGCTCCCATGCTAGCCACGTAGTCCTTGGAACGAGCCTTTACGCCTATTTTGTCAATCAACAATTTTTGCACCTTAAGCATATGCAGCATATAATTGTCGAGACCATTAGACTGGCTTTTAACATAGTTGCCCTTGCTATCAATATCCGTAACCTGACTGGAATTAGGCATAACCGGGCCAAAGCCAATTAAACGATTTAATTTAACTGCTGTCTCACCCAGGTTCTTCCGACCGGTCTGCAAACTAAGGCTAAATCCTTTAAGTTCACCCCAATGCTTAATGTAGTTTTTTAGTAATTTAACATTTGGACCTTTGGCTTTAATTAATTTTAAATCCTTGTAAACAGAACCTGCATATTTAAAAACAGCTTCTGCGAGAGACTTCTCCCAGTTTTCTTCAATCGTCGCTGCATGTTTTCTCAAAGTTGCCCGCTGGTCATCACTCAATTTTGCACCTTTAGCTGATGCAAGCAAACGACGACCTTCAAGAAATGCTTGCGAAATATTCTTCAAATAAGAAGTTTTTCCACCTTTATCAAAGCTTGCGGCATAATAGGCTGGAGCATGGGTCATTTCACCATAAAGACTGACCTTTCCATCCTTGTTAGCATCAGCATACTTAAGTGCATTGGACTTCGGTTTTGATTTTGAACCTTTTTTTGCAATTTCATATACCTGTTTAGCAGAAAGTGCCATTACATGAGCTGGAGCTCCAAAATAACCCCAAGCTTCGTCCCAGCTATGCTCTTTTCCTGTATATGCTGCACCTTTTTTATAAGGTTTATCATTAGGCTTCTTTGTTGCACTGAGTTTCTCGTCAAGATAATTATCCACGGCCTGATTGTAGAGTACAGCGCCCATTATAAATTTTGAAATCAGTTGGGGATAATCATAACCGTTAGCTTTATCCTGACCCTTAGTAGCTCTCGAGGCCTTATCAATCCAAAACTTGATGAGGTCTGGACCAGTCATCTGATTTGGCATTCCGGAAATCGTTCCTTTATAAGTTTTTCCAGCCAAATTTTTCTTCTTGCTAAGTTGATCAACCTGAGTTTGTATTATTGGAAAACTTGAATTTCCTGTAGGCGAAACAATAGCTCTTCCACTACTTTTGCCTGAATAATAAGCCATCATCTTTGCCTTCAAAGCAGGATTGGACTTTCCATTACCTTTGCCAGCAAGCTTTTTCAATGACTCGTGGAGTGTATGGCGGGCTATCTGACCTGTGTAAGAAACTGAATTTGTTTTCTTACCACTATAATTTTTGACCGTAATTGGAAAACTACTATAGCTTCCAGTTTCTACGGTTGTGCAAGCAACAAGACCTAATGCGGTCAATGCGCCAACGGATAAGCAAACTTTAGTATATCTTTTCATTTCTGGTGTCCTAATAAATTAAGTTTAATTATTTTAAATACATTGATGTTATTAATTATTAATAACAGTGAAATTAATTATTAATATCATTATAAATGATGATAATATCCAACGATAACAGTGCCAACTATACGTTAACGTACATTAAAATCATTATAATAAATATCCATAGGTTTATATTGATAATAATAATTATTATCAATATAAAAGCAAATCAAAAATAAAAAATTTTACTGATGATGATTGAAAAGGCTTTAATCAAAATATAGGCTATAGAAATTTTATGATTGATATTAATAATTTAAGTTTTAA
>CAZXGI010000134.1:2969-4640 GCA_964639965.1 uncultured Rhodospirillaceae bacterium | reverse complement strand
CCCTTGGCAGGATAGCAGGCTTATCTGCTGCTGATCTTTTAAGTAAAAGCTGAGCTGTTACTGTTCTATGTATTTTTATGAGCCGAAGCCCTGGGTCGTAAAACAGCTTTTGCGACATGATAAGCAAATAATAAAAATGCCAAACCTGAAAATACATTTCCTGTCATTAACGAAAAATTTGACTCCTGGTAGAATAGTGGTAGTAAAGTTGCTGAATAAACACCGAACCAGAATGTTTTGTCGGGTCTAGATGAAAGCCAGCTCACACAAATCCCAAATATTCCGCCAATAATAAAAATACTAAACAACGTAGAAATTGGGCCTAAGGAAATATAAAAATCAACGATCCAAGGCACATTCCACGATGTTCCAGTATCGGTTTCGTTTAGAATTTTATATCGTTTACCAAAATTATGTCCTAATGTTTCTTTAGGTTTGGAAGGCCAAAATACGCGCGGTATATGATTAACTAATGCATCTTTAAATGGGTTACGTTCTTCAAATGGGATGGAGCTAGGGGTTAGGTCGAATACATAACTAGTTAGCAATAAATGGCTCGAGCGTCGAGCCATTGAATTGAATGAGATGGTTAGACTGTGACGTGAAATTTCTGGTTTAATAGGTATTATCAGTGTTTCCCCCCGTATGAAGGTAGTGGCAAAATATTTGATGTATCCGTAGGAGCCAAACAAACACACACATACTAGGCTTGAAATTAACAATAGACGATAAGATTTGTGAATTAATGCAGCCACTAACACAATTAAAGTGTCAAATAAAATAGGCGTCACGAAACCAGCGAAAATATCTAGCGTCAGCTTTGAAATGGCAGCTATTACAAAGACAACCATTTCGGGTAATGACAGCTGCCGTTTTATAAAAAGGAATGTAATAGCGGAGAAGGAAAAGTACCAACAAACACCCTTAAGTTGAGGTAAGCTCGGAATTTGATAGTTTTGAAGTAAGGCGAAGATAATAAAATAACCCACTAACAGTGTCCATGAAATGAGCCGGATGGCCGCTGAAGGTTCAATGGATACAGAGGGTTTGTATGGTTTGTGAAAAAAACGTGAAGCGAGAAAGTAACCAGCAAATTGGAAGGCAATGAAAGCCATCGTATATAGCACTGCATCGTCTCTTAACTCGAAATTTAAATTTTCAAGCTTGCCAGTTATTTGGTAGCTGGAGTAGGGCAGGTGCTGAACATTTGCTCCGGTATAGGCCTCAGCGGAAACAATGTAAAATGGGATAATACCGTGGAAAATAAAATAATATGCTGCTACAAGGCTAAAAAATGGCAAGTAATAGTCTTTTACAGAAGCTACCTCATAATAAAGGCAAAACATCATTAAAATAAAAAGTAAAGATGATAAAATAATTAGCATAAGTTGATTAAATTATTTTCACTGTATGATTACTCGATTTTAATTTAATGGTATTCTCTAGTTTTTCGAATTTCTTTTATTTCCGCTAGTTTTCCCATATCTCTTGGGCTACTTCGGCAATCAATGTTAGTTTGCGCCACTGGTCACTTTCATTGATTTTGTTGCCTTCAACCGTACTCGCAAATCCGCACTGTGGACTAATACACAAGTTTTCAATCGGGATATATTTAGCGGCTTCATCAATTTGACGTTTGAGGTTATCTTTGGTTTCAAGTGTAGAAAATTT
>CAZXGI010000134.1:0-2869 GCA_964639965.1 uncultured Rhodospirillaceae bacterium | reverse complement strand
GCTTGTGCTAAATGCTCAATTTCAACCCGATAAGCCGCACAAAGATCGATCCAAAAATTCTCAATATCAGGATATACATCATGATTAATCAAATCACGACCGCCGCGATGATAGGCAAGGCTTGGGGAAGGTATGCAGAATTTAGCTGTAGCTCTGGTATTCAATTTGAGAAAGTTAAAGTGATCGAGCATAATCCCGTGTGGGTTAGCGATCTTACTTGAGGTGAGGAGTGAATTGACATTGTGACCAGCTTTAAAATTTGGTCCTTGAGAATTTTCCGTCTGGTTAATACCTTCCAGACTGCACAAAAAATCATAATGCCATAGAGTTCGCCGAAATTCACCGTCTGTCACTGCTTTTAAACCGCATTCTTCTTGTTTAGATATTGCCTCGCAGATGCATTCGTCTTCAACTTCACCTAACTGTTGGGCAGAAAAATCGCCTTTGGCATATTTTTTTCGGACTTCATGTAATCTCTGTGGTCGCAAAAGACTGCCCACATGGTCAGCGCGGAATGGAGGTTTAGTTGGATCTTTATATGTCATTTGGCTCGCTACTATTTCTGGCTGTGATTCAATATCAATATCTGTTGTTGGTCAACGTGTATTATCATGACGGAAGAACAAAACAGCGAATTTGGACTTCTAAAATGATAATGATTACTAGTTGCATTAACTATTATTTGATGATAATGATTATTAGTTGCAATTTAATACATGGGGATTAATTATGAATATGGTTTGGAAAAGGTCCAAAAACTTAGAAAATAAAAGGTCTCAACTTGTGAAAAAGTTATCCTTTGCGGGACAGATGTCAATTTGGGGAATTCGTCTTTTGGCGACTGGATATAGAGAAGATATTGAAGTCACCAAAACACTTATTGAAGGGTTTAAAAAATGCAATGCTACGCGCGCAGGTTCCAATTTATTATTTCTAATGGAGATAGTTTTTTCGGGTTTAACTCAAAATTTGTATATTAACTGTGCTTGCAATCCAGGTTTGACTAAAGATGAATTAAATTTTCTAAATTTGTTTTCAATGAGTCAACATTCTTCCCATCTAACAGTAGATATTGGATTGTTAGATTTCTTGACCGAGTCTGCTGCAAAAAATGCAATACCAATTTTTTATGGATATGGAGATTCCATGCGGGATGCCGGTTTGTTGTTACCAGTTTTTGATGAAACTCAATTCGAGCTTTTATCTATATCAAATCTCATGAAACCAACCCCAGCCTTTCATTAGATAATTACGCTGGATCAGCGTATAAATATTCTTGCGCTTTCCCCATAGTATTAGCGCAAGACAGTAGGAGATGGTGCGAGATGTATTTCTTTTTCCATCGTCTATTTGGGCCGTCTCATGTCTTGCCACGCCGTGGGACGGCCCGCTTATTTTATAACCTAGATGATAACCCCAAAACAAGTAAACTAATAAGGTTTATTTAATATGGTTCGAAATCTTTTAGGGCTGGAATAACTTTTTCACCAAATAATTTCACAGATCGCATTACATCTTTTTCTTCAAGTTCTGAAAAATTAAATTCACCCATAAACGTATTGAAAACGCCTTCTTCTGCATATTTTCGTAATTTTTTAATAACTGTTTCGGGAGAACCAATAAACACCAAATCATTATCCATTAAGAAATCAGGATTAAAAATATTAGCCATTATTATGGCAGCGCCATCTTCGCCACGCTGTTCAAATTTTTGCGTATAACGTTTGACACGTTCGTTAAAACTTTCGCCTGGAAGAGCATCGGGAAGAAAGCCTTCATAGGCACGGGATGCGTGTTTAAGAGCTTTGTTGATGGCCACTTGATCTGTTTCATCAACATAAACTAAAGTAGAGTATGCAATATTAGGTTTGTGAGCCCACCCAACTTTTTCCCAATCATTCAAAAATTTTCGATAACGTGGAGCTGCGTCTTTCCGCGGATATACAACAAAATAACCCGTATTAAGACCGTTCTCAGCACAAAATTTCAGAGTTTCTGGGTCGCGGCTTTGCATCCAAATAGGGGGGTGGGGGCGTTGTATTGGTTGCACGGATAAAGTGGCACTTTCAGTCACATGGTGTTGACCCTTGAACGAAAATGGTTGGTTTTTTCCGTATGCCGCACGCAAATATTCTATATATTCTAATGTAGGAGTTTTACGATCTTCGTAATCAAGTCCAAACGGTCCAAAGTAGCGCTGATTAATACCCGAAACCAGGCCAATTTCAAAACGCCCATTGAGGATCTGATCAAGGATCGCAATCTCCTCGGCTAAGCGCAACGAATTATAAAGAGGTACAACGTAACCCATAGGACCAACTTTCATGTGTTTTGTTCGCATGGCAGCTGCTGCTGTAAATAGACTAGGTGCCGATATCCAACTCTCTCGTGGGCTAAAATGGTGTTCGACACTGAAACCATAATCAAACTTTAGTTCATCGGCCAATTCCAATTCACGCCATAACAATTCGTAACGCCCGTGGGGGGTCATATTTTTCTTACACCAAACGTGGGTAAAATAGGCGAATTTCATCTTGTGGCTACCTTTTTCAACTCAAAAAAACTTTTTTTTGGCTAACATTATTAAACGCTAGGCTTTATCGAATAGATAATGCCATTTTTCTTTTACTTGTGCTTTAAGTTCTGGGCTCGACTCGGCTACGGTTGGGAACGATTCTTTCCAACCCCAAGGCCGGCAAGCATCAATGATGCCGCGGTTATTTTGGTAGGGCGGCTCACGCAACATCGTGTCCAGGGGCGTAGACCAGGAATTATGTATAAACTCAGTATCGCTCGGAGGATCACACCGTGTCGATAGAGCCCATATAACATCAAAAATATTAGACGGGTCTATATCTTCGTCGACAAC
>CAZXGI010000133.1:0-4648 GCA_964639965.1 uncultured Rhodospirillaceae bacterium | reverse complement strand
AAAGATATCTCACGCGAATTAATTTTGGCCGGCATTGATGTCTTGCGAATTTCATGTATTGGTTACGACCGTAAATCCTACGCACATTGGATGAGTAAAGACACATTCCAGCAAGTCCGAGACAACGTAAAATATTTTGTTGATTTAAATAGGGAGTTAGGTGGCCAGTCAGAAGTTCATATCCACCACCTAATTACAGATATTAACAAAAAAGAACAGGAAATTGCCAGTTACCGCCAGAACTGGTCAGACTATACCGGAGCCAAAAGTGAAATTTGGTTAATGCATAATTGGGCCGGTAGTGATATTGAGCTCGGTTACCACCGTGAAGCTATGGTTGCCACTTTAGATAGTCGCCGGTCTTGCGGACGACCCTTTTCGCCACTCCTCCAAGTAAGAGCTGGCGGTCTTGATGGCCATACTGCTGGAGTAGTTGCTTGTTGCATGGTCTTAGGTAAAGATTCTGAAGGTATACTTGGTCATCTCGATAGTAATACGATTGCCGAAGTTGTATCGAGTGAAGCATATAGAAACCTAAGAGAGGCCCATACCAAAAAACGATTTAACGACATTCCCTATTGTTCTGATTGTGACCAACTTTATGATGTCCCAGAATCTCTAGTATGGACTAATATTGATGGCCGAGAATATGGTCAATCAAAAGTAGTTAGTGAAATGGACCACCGAAATTTTTCAGAACATGCTGCTGAATAATTTTGGGCCATGACACAGGTTTGGGATATAGTTGCTGCCGATGATCTTTCTAAGATAGGCGATGCTGCAAAGTTCCTACAGAGTTTATGTCCACCAGAAACAGACACAGTCTGGTCAGAGGATTATTTTCGATGGAAACTCGGAAAACAAAACCCTGCTGGCTCGGGTTTTATGACGGTTGCAATTTGCAAAGATAAGATTGTTGGCGTCACAACAATCACAAAAAAAAGGTTATGGATAAATGGCGAGTTGGTTATTGGCGGCGAGATTGGTGATACTTATACTCACCCAGATTTTTTACGACAAGGACAACCTACGGTTCTATATAAGTCTACATCTGATCCTGAAGCCTACCTTAACAAAAGCATTTTTGGGCGGTTGGTAACCGAAACCATAACCCGTGCCGAATCCGCCGGTGTTTCAATAATCTATGGCACACCAAACGCTAATTCAATGCCAGGATATATTAAACGATTGAATTTTATTGAACATAAATGTTATTCCAATAGAAATTTGATCCGTCCCACACCTCAAGGCCTTGTCAGCAAAATTAGTTTATTTAAGTACCTTACTTTTGCATTAAATCCTATTGATCAATTTATTTCCAAGATTATTGCTTGGGGTTCAAACTGTAACGTTACTTTAAGAAAGTACGAAAAAAATGATGTTGCTATTGACAGATTATGGCAAATTTCAAATAAGAAAAATGGGTTCTCAATTATTAAGGACCACGACTGGTATTCCTACCGTTTTATGGAAAACCCGATAGGAAATTATACTATGCTGGCCATTTATCATCATAATTCATTTGTCGGGATCATTGTTGCGCGGGTTTTCAAAACCATGAATGGTAGGTCATTTAATTATATTGCTGACTGGCAAATTAAAGATAATGATCCAAAAATTTTAAAGGCGGCTATATCACAAATTGTTTCTAGAAACACTAATAGGGACATTGATGGCACTGTTACCTGGATTGAAGACAAAAGCATTGATTCAAAAGTTTTAAGAAAAATTGGGTTTAAGGCTTCCGGTCATTCTCCAATCATTTTCTGGAACTCTCCCGCCTTCCAATCTATTCAAAAGAAAATAATAAATTTTGACTTTTCGTTAGCATGTTCAGACAACGTTTAGCCTAGCCAACCAACTTTGAAAAATTTATCACTAAAATTTAGTCGGATGAATTTGATACATCCTAAGCTAACGGTTGAATGTTCGCAGGAACTTCGTGAAAGCTTCAAATCGATTGTTACGGAACTAAGCATCGCAAATGCTCATAATAAAGAATGGTGGTACACTTGGTTATCCTCGAGAGATCGAACTAATTCTATACTATGGTCTAAACTAGAGGCTGGAATTAGGGCCAAGCTATTGCTGATTCAAACTCTGGATAAAGTTGAGATTAGTATTAACGACCCTCTTGTTGCAGACCTGATCAAAGAAAACGCCATCACCTTAGGTTGGAATACAATTGTAAAAAACTCAGATAAAGTCCGATGGTTAATATGCAAAATCAAAAATAAAATTAAATTAATAAATCAAAATTTTAAATTTCTCGGGAATGGCTGGTGGTGGTGTTTTGCTTCTAGAGTAAACAGGACAGAAACCAAAAATAAATTTAAGTTATTCGATTATATTTTCATTTCAATCGCCGATTTAGAAACTTTAAGTTCAAAAGAACCTTTTAATGACCATTATTTTGGCGACCTACCCAACAAGTTGGCATCGAAGGGAAAGAAAGTATGTGTTGTTTTCATTCCGACAGGAAATCCAACTAGCATTTGCCAAGCTTTATCAAGAAAAAAATCGGGCGTTTCTTTAATACCTATTGCTCAATTTATAAGACCTCTTGATTTGCTGAAATATTTTCTCCTTGCTTTAAAAAGCATTAATATTAACAACCAAATACCAAAACTTAGTAATGCCCAAAAAAAAATAGTAAAGGAAGATATTAATCTTTCAGCTGGTCCTATAATTATTAACAAATCAATTGAGCGAGCTATGAAGGATTTATTAAAACACTCGCCTAATGCTAGAATAATCCACATTTATGAAAACAATCCTTGGGAAAGGGCAATCGCTAATGCTGCAAAAGATGGCCTGATTAAACATGAGCTAAGAGGATATCTACATTGTGCAGTTCTCGAATCACACTTTAAGAATTTTATCGCCTCAGAAGAGTTAAATCTTCGGCCTGGACCTGATGAAATTATTTGCACCGGCCCCGCGGCACGCAAAATTTTTTTGAACTTAGGTAATCATAATCCTAAATATGTAACAGCTGGGTGTGCACTACGCGGACAAGATATTTTAAGCCTTCCATTACGTGATATGCCGCCGAAAAAAATAACTAAAATAATTGTGATTATGGAGGGATTACCTTCAATGGTAAAACTATTGAAATTTATTGATGAAGCGGCAAGTATTTATACACACGTTGATTTTGAATTAAGAGAACACGGGGCTCTACCAATAAGCATCCTCATTAAAGACGCTGAAATAAAAATTAGTAATCGTGCCAATTTAAATTTAAGTCGTACTGGCAAATTAGAGGAAATATTGAAAGATTACGATATCGCCATTTATCAAGGAACTACTGCTGCCATGGCAGCAGTTGCAATGGGTTTACCCATCATCAAACTAAACTTGGAAGAAAGCGTCAACGATGACCCTTTAATCAACTGTATATCTTTAAAAAGAATAGTAAATAGGCCAGAAGAACTTGGATCAGCATTTACTTATTTTGAAAATATGTCTTATGATATATTTCAGCAGGAAGCTAGAGACGCTCGCAACTATATTCAAGATTACATGACACCGCCTTCAAGAAATACACTTCTACCCTTCGTCCAGAAAATTAAAAATTTTTGAAACATACTACAAAAAATATTTTGCGGAACATCGTTGGCCAAGTTGCCAAATACCATCCGACCGTTCAACACATAACAAGAAATGGGTTTACAATATTCACATTTCACGATGTTGGTAAAGAGGCTGGGGCTTTTTCGCATAAACATAGCCTCTGTACATCACCTAAATTATTTAAAAAACAGATTGAATGGATTGATAAGAATTTCTCGATCATAGATCCATTAGAATTGACGAGTGGATACAATGCCAAGCCTGGTTGCGCCATCATTACGTTCGATGATGGTTGGCACGGCATCTTTGAAAACGCACTACCAATTCTAGCTACAAAGAAAATACCATCAGTTATATTTATGAACATGGCGATGACAAAAAAAGGTGAATTGTTAATTTCCGCCATTGCTGATTTTTTGGGTCAAAATATTCCAGAATTTATAGAATTTGCTCTCTGCAATAGACTATCAGAACCCTATCATTTAAGTCTCTCCCCTAAACATTTAAGCAATTTCGAAAAAGAATTTGGAAAAACGTGGCATGCAGACGTACCAACCTATCAAGGGTCATTTGCAACACCAAATCAAATCAAAAAATGGGATGGTGACCCGCTGGTCAACTATGGCAACCACCTCTATAATCACTGGAATGCATGCGCGCTAACAAAGGATGAATTTATTTTTCAATTTGAGAAAAATGAAGAAATACTTAAGGGTTATAATAATTATATACCCGTTTTTGCCTTTCCAAACGGTCAGCCAGGAAGTTGTTTCACCGAAGAGCATGTAAATATTTTACATTCGTATGGCATTACTCGCGCGCTCTCAACAACTGGTACATCAAATTCCTCAAACGACTCTTTTTTGCTCGATCGTATAGCGTTAACTTCTTTTCATAAATCACCGTCGCTAATGTGGTATGCTATTTCTCGTAAAACGTTGTTAGGTTAATGAAAAACAAACTTGCTTATATTGTACCTACCAAAGACCGACCAAACGATATGCGAAAACTACTAGGCAGTATTAGATTGCAAACCATTAAACCTAACCAGATTATTGTTGTAGACGGCAGC
>CAZXGI010000132.1:0-4689 GCA_964639965.1 uncultured Rhodospirillaceae bacterium | reverse complement strand
ATGCTATCTGGATCAAGGTTTGAGATTTGTCTGACCAGTTCGCTCCCTATACTGCCCCCGGCTCCTGTAATTAAAACTCTTTTACCTTTGATAAGGTTTTTCATTGAGTCCTGGTCAAGAGTTGTTTGGGGGCGTCCAAGTAAATCTTCGACGTCAATTGGGCGTATAGCTATTTCGTGATTGGGATCTGCCTCTTTTTTAAAATCTGTTAATGCAGGTAGCCTAGACAATGTCATGCCTAAACTATCTGCTGTATCTAATAGACCATAAATATCCATACCTTCTAATCGTTCTGAAGAAATCACAAGTCGTTGTGGCGGCGGGCCAATTTGGGATAAGTCCTTCACTATTTTTGGAATTTCTCCGATGGTACCAAGTATCTCAACACCATGGATGTTTCGTCCTACCCGGGCATTTGTAGTTGAGATAATTCCGGAAATACGATAGTTCGTATTATTACGAGAGAGGTCCCTAATAAATAATTCTGTACTATCGTCAGCGCCAACCAAGAGAACAGGGATGCGAGGATGGTTATTGTGTTCAGATTTGAATTCAAATCGTCGATCTTTGAATAGGCGATACAAAAATCGAGGGCCCCCTAATAATGTTATAAGAACGAACCAATTTATAAATGGCAGGGACCGAGGTAATTCTTCTAATCGCGTAGTTATAAACAAAGCAACTAGAAAAATTAGAACAATTAAACTGGCTGACTTAGTGATGTTGATAAGGTCATTAAGTGACGCATAACGCCAAACGCCCCGATACATTTTCATGGTCCGAAAAATGACGGTTGCTATTAACGTAAACAAAATGGTCCCCAATATTAACTGTTCAATGGGGTAAAATTTAATATTAGTGCCTAAGCGCAAATAGAGCGCGATCACAAAAGAGATCGATGCCATAACTACATCGTGAAGAAAAGCTATATTTGCTCTTTTATTAATTTTTAACAATATTTTGAGCCATGACGGGTTAGTTTACGGTTAGATAATAACATATTCAGCAATTAGTGCTACTGATAAGGCTATGGAAATATTTTAAATGGGGTTTTGTCGAATTTAATCTGGACAATTTGAGTTAAACCACTCTGCTGTTTTTTTTAATCCGGTTTTGGTAGAGAAAGGTGGATGCCATCCAATTTGAGAATTGATTTTACTAGTATCAACCACAAGGGAGTTGGTGAGGCGATTTATTGAGCTAGATTTACTGGTAATTTTTCCAATCATTCGTAATAAAATGAGTGGCAAATTAATTAATCGGGGTTTTTTGGTAAGTGCTGATGCTATTTTATTAACTAATTCTGGAGTTGATAAAGTTCCTTCGTCACTGACAAAAAAAGTTTGAACCTTTATATCTGGATGTTTTGCAACGCAGGCAATGGCATCGGCCAGATTATCAACATATATTAAACTCCTTTTATTTTTGATTGCCCCTAAAGGCAAAAGTTTTTCATTTAAAACCGCATTAAAAAGGGTTGCAAAATTGCCTTTGACGCCGG
The DNA here is from genome assembly GCA_964639965.1 of uncultured Rhodospirillaceae bacterium. Lineage (GTDB taxonomy): Bacteria > Pseudomonadota > Alphaproteobacteria > Rhodospirillales > UBA2165 > TMED23. Next base: position 3,188 of record CAZXGI010000132.1, on the reverse strand, counting down.
GTCCATAAACTAATGGCGGGCGTAAAATAACTATTTCCATATTGGTACCTTCAGCTATTTTTTTTAGAGCTTGTTCGGCTTCCCATTTAGAAATACTGTAAGGGTCTTCAGGTTTACAAGGGCTATTTTCGGTAAAACCATCATCAGAGCTAATTTCACCTACCACTTTAACTGTGCTAATGAATATGAATCGACGGACACCAGCCTTGGATGCCTGTTCCGCTAAGTTTATAGTTCCGGCAGTATTTACTTTGCGAAATTCGCTTAAAGGATCATTAGCTGTATCATGCATTATATGAACCCGAGCGGCTAAATGGATTACTATATCTGCCCCAGAAATTGCTTGAGACCAATCAGTATTTGGCCCGATTTCTCGGATCTTGTATAGTGGAACGCGTTCTGGCCCCGCTACCCGTTGTGGTGATCGCGTTGTGCCAGTTAGCATATCATTTTGGACTTGGCTTTCTTCACGGAGTTTTTTACAAACGGCTCTGCCGATAAATCCAGTTACACCCGTGATAAGTATATTACTCATGATTAATTAAAGTTTCTGTTTTTGGAGTGATTTTTTGAAAACGTCAATCATCTCATTCGCTTGTGAAAGACGGGAATGACTTGGAGCTGCTGCTAAAGAATTAGAAGCCAGTCGCTTGCGTAATGTATTATTTTCTGAGAGGTTTATAATTTTTGTTGTCAGTGCTTTTGTTTTTTCAGGAGGCACCCAAACACCTGCGGCATGTTTGTCTATAATTTTTTTAGCCTCTCCATTTGGCGCCGCAAGTAAGATTGGCAGGCCCATTGCCATTGCTTCAAAAATTTTTGAAGGGATTACCTCGGAAAATGCTGGCTGATTTCTTAAGTGAACTAATGCAATATCACATAATCCCCAAATAGAAGGCATTTTATCTTTTGGCTGTGATGGCATAAAAATAACGTTGGATAGAGATTTGCTTTTGGCCATTGTCATGAGCATTTCTCGTTCTGCGCCAGCACCGACAAGTAAAAATCGAATGTTATCTTTTTCTTTTAATTTTTCTGCTGCATTCAACACATTGCTTAATCCATGGGCCATACCATGTGTGCCAATGTAACCAACAACAAATTTATTTTTTATTTTCCATTTTTCAGCAAGGATTTGATCGCGATCTTGTGGAGCATAACGAGGTAAATCAACACCGTTAACCACGACGTCAATTTTGTTCTTGTTGATGCCTCGTTTAATTAAATTTTTCTTAAAGGCATGTGTAAGCGCGGCTACTCGGGTAGACCGATGATAAAGAAAAAGTTCAAATTTTTCTACTAATCTAAGAATCGACTTCCTATTTATGATTTCGACAGCAGCTATTGAACTTGGCCATAAATCTCCTAGTTCAAAGACAAATGGTACATTACGACACTCGGAGATAGCCCAGCCCCCAACGGCCGAAAAAAATTGGGGGGAGGTGGCGGCAATAACATCGGGTTTTGGCTGAAAAAGGCCTGCGATGAACCCCATAAACCCAAAGCTCAAAAAATCGAGACTGCGGCGAAATACTCCTTGATTTTCCGAAATATAAGTTTTAACGCGAATAACTTTAATTCCAGACATAACTTCAGATTGATACCAACTGTTCTTGTAACCCTCAAATACGGTGCCTTGCGGAAAATTTGGTGCGCAGGTTATGATAGTAATATTGTGACCTTCTTGCACCCAGTAAAGCGCGCGCTCAAAAACACGTGTTGCTGCAGCGTTTGTTTCCGGTGGAAAGTTTTCGGTCAAAAATAATATGTTCATTTTGCTTTACTTAGGTAAACAATTTCGCCGGAGACGCAAATGACGGCACCTACGATTGCAAGCAGCGGATGTGATAACGATAAGAAACCAAAACCAATGAGCAAAAGATTAAATCCGGCGATGACCAACGAAACTTGCGCGTGGCTTAACCCGTGGTGGATGGCTTGTTGGTAAAAATGCTCTCGATGAGCTTGCCATATGTGCTCTTTCCTATATATGCGACGGATTAATGTAATTGTCGTGTCAGTCAAATAATATAGAGGTAAAATAATTGCGACTGGCCAGAGCGCGCTAGCTAAAATTTCTAAAAGTAACCAGCCTAATAAGAACCCTAGGGGTATGCTTCCAACATCACCAAGAAACAATTTGGCCGGTTGCCAATTCCACCATAAAAACCCGAGCGTTGCTGCGGCTATTACCAGTCCTAAGAGGCCATGCGTTATTTCCGCAGAGCCAATCATCATAATTAGAAAAATACCAAGTCCAATTGAGCTTGATTCAATAACTGTAATACCATCGATTCCATCCATGAAGTTAAATAGGTTGATAAACCAGACCCAAAGAATCATTGCAAGAAAGTTATCAAGATAAACTGGGAAAAGCCCATGAAAATAAAGATTTGAAGTAGGTATCAACCAAAAAATACAACCGACAGCAGCAAACTGCGAGAATAAGCGGAAAAATGCTGATAGACCTTTAAGATCGTCGAACCAGGAAATCAAACCAATAAAGAAAGTGGCGATAAATAAAATGTGATAGCCTGGAATTTTTCCTTTTAAGATAAGAATTGAAACTGTTAGAATTACGAGAATTACGGCAATGCCACCCCCGCGTGGGACAGGGTTTTTGTGGCTGGAACGAGTATTTGGTGTGTCGACAATACCTTTGCTTTTTAGAAAGTGTAAGACGAATCGTGTGGCAATGAAGCTTGCCGTGGCGGTGCCAACAAAAAGAAAAATAAATTCAAGAAAATTCATAATGTTTGTATAACTTCTATTGATGACAAATTAAATAAAACTAGCTTAATTAATAAGATTAGATTATTACGATCAAAAGCGTTTTAACTTTTTGTCACACTCATCGTTTTCCAATGTAAAACTCATCGGACCATGATAAAAACCGTAAAAGTCCATCCTTCAATCTGACTTTTGGTTGGAAACCAAGGTGTAATTTAGCTTTTCGAATATCCGGGCTGCGACGCATTGGTTCGTCAGATGGGTAACTGTCAGGATATTCGATCAGTGAATATTTAATTTGACTTGATGATATTTTTTTTAAAATTTCCGCTAAATCCACCATCGAAATTTCGGGCCTGGGGTTTCCAATATTATAGGCTTCACCTGGATAGCCGTTAAGAATAACTAAAAAAAATCCAACCAACGCATCGGTTATATAACAGAAGGTTCGAGTTTGG
>CAZXGI010000131.1:3325-4813 GCA_964639965.1 uncultured Rhodospirillaceae bacterium | reverse complement strand
GGTCTGAGTGCAAAACGGGGTAAGGTGTCACGCCAAGCTCTTTTGTTGAGTTCGTCGTTAAGTTTTTTATGTGCGCCTATAAAAATTTTCCATCCTTCCTCGGGGTGATTAATTAAATATTGGACTGCGTATTCAATTGCATTGATAAATTTTCGAAGGTGTTTGTCTTTGGACCTATTTTTATGCGCAACAATTATCAATTCATCGTAAGGCGGGACACCTTCTTCCTCTGGATAAAATGCTCGGCCGGGTTTTTTTATAATATCCATCTGATTTAGCTCGAAATTTCGAAATGCTCCAATGACAGCATCAACTTTGCCCGCGACAATTGACGGTGATAATGAAAAATTTACGTTGATTAAGGTAACATCTTTAAGCGAGAGCCCATATTTATTCAGCATTACCGACAATAGTGCATCTTCGAAACCACCAACTGAAAAACCAATTCTTTTATGTTTTAAATCCTTTATCGACTTAATTGGACCATCGTCTAAGACAACTAAAGAATTTAATGGAGTGCTAACGAGGGTAGCGACGCGGATAATTGGCAATCCCTGATCAACTTGTACATGCAATTGAGGTTGATATGATATCGCAAGGTCAGCTTTGCCAGCTGCTACCAGTTTAGGGGGCATACTAGGATCAGAAGGGGCTACTAATTTTACATCCAACCCAGCGGCATTGAAGAATCCTTTTTGTTTAGCAATTACCAGTGGCGCATGATCGGGGTTGACGAACCAGTCAAGAAGGACGGTAAGCCGTTCAGCTGCAACGGCTGGAATGGCATGTAAAAACGATAATAGGAATATCATTATAATGGAAATTGAATATTTTTTTACTGCCTTATTTAACATTATGTTTTCCTAAGTTGATTTAGTTGCATCTCTGGAGACCAAAAAAGTATGCGTCTCAATATTGAATCTACTACGTAATAAAGAACAACTGCCATGACCGCTAGAATGAAGAGGGCAGCAAACATTACATCTATTTGCATACGCCCGTTGGCGTGAAGCATTAAATATCCTAATCCTTCACTTGAACCAACCCATTCTCCAACGATAGCTCCGATAGGCGCCATTGCCGTTGCTACTCTAAGTCCCGACGCAAATGCTGGTAGGGCTGCCGGGACCTTAATGTGGGCGAGAACGGAGGTTCTGGAGCTTCCCATTGTTTTTGCTAGATCTAAATACCCAAGATTTGTGTTTCTTAATCCATCAAAAAGAGCTGCGGTGACTGGAAAGTATATTATAAGAACTGCCATCGCTATTTTCGAAATCATGCCATAGCCGAGCCACAAAACTAATATTGGTGCAAGTGCAAAAACTGGAATGGCTTGGCTAATAACAAGAATTGGCATTAACCATTGTCTAGCAGGCTTGTAATGACTCAAGATTAAAGCGCTGCATGAACCCAATAGTGTTCCAATAATTAAACCCGATACCATTTCAATCAAAGTTATATTTGCATGGTGAAACATAATATCACCAT
>CAZXGI010000131.1:0-3225 GCA_964639965.1 uncultured Rhodospirillaceae bacterium | reverse complement strand
ATCTCCCAGCCTGAGTGCTTCAATGGGGTCGTGAGTTATGAGTAAAACCGTTCGATCTCTGAGCAGATCTGCGGCCAAGTCTTGCATTTTAACTTTTGATACAGCATCAAGATTAGAAAATGGCTCATCCATTAAAACTACTGGGCGATTTTCCATTATTGTCCGAACAAGAGCAACACGTTGCCGCATTCCGCCGGACAATGTAGAAGGTAAATCTTTAATATTTTTTGATAATCCCACCATTTTTAGAAGATCCATGGCCTTCGAATTGTCGGCTGTTTCTGATCTAAGTTTAAAACCCAAAAGGACGTTGTCCAAGACATTGAGCCACGGTAGAAGTAAATCGTCTTGAGCCATATACGCAGTTCGTCCGTTAAGAGATCTATTATCTGAGCAGTTAATATTTACATTTTTTGCATTAGGGACCAGGTTAGCAACGACGCGTAGTAAGGTCGTTTTGCCGACGCCGCTAGGACCGAGAAGGCATGTCCACTTATTTTCTTTTAAGGTAAAATTTAAATTCTCAAAGAGGAGGTTTGGCCCGAAAGTTAAACGATCGGCTTTTATCGAAATTGAAAAAGATTTTTTTTTTGGCGTCAATATTATAACTCACTTGTTCCTACGCCGGCTTTAACCGGTTCAGGTTCTGGAGTCGTCTCAAAGTTAAGACCTCTCAGCCATTTTCTGGCTCCCCCCAGCGGTACTTGTAATTCTGACTTGAATATACTGAAATATGGTATTGGCACAAGAGTATTGTCGTCGTAGTCTGGCTCCATGGGTTGCCAAAGTAAAAAAATATCACGCCGTATTTTCATTTTATTGTTGGGCTTTGCAGGCTTTTCTATTCCAGCATTTGCACAAAGTCTAGTAACCTTTGACAAAACGAAGTTGGTAATAGTCACATCAGCAGGCAAAAAAAGTTTTGATGTTGAATTGGCGGTTAGTGATCGGCAACTCTCTCAAGGGCTTATGTATCGACGTTATTTGGCCGCAAACGCCGGAATGTTGTTTGCTTATGGGTCGTTACGTCATATCCAAATGTGGATGAAAAATACATATATCCCATTAGATATGATTTTTATAGGTCCCAGGGGTAAAATAATAAATATAGTTGAGCGAACAATCCCACATTCCGAGTCAATTATATCGTCTAAGGGGCGAGCTTGGGCTGTACTCGAACTTAACAGTGGAACAGCATCTAGATTAGGTATCAAACCCGGTGACATTGTTATCCATAGTATTTTTGCTAAATAAATAGGGCACCTAATGATAAAAAACTTAGGGAGTAAAACTAACAAGATAATGTGGGGTAGTGATGTGATAGCTGCTGCTCTTAGAGAAACTGGTATCCAATACGCCTGTCTGAATCCTGGAGCGAGTTTTCGTGGATTGCACGATAGCATGGTAAATTTCTTGGGCAATGAAAATCCTAAGATGTTGCTTAATCTTCATGAGGAACATGCGATTGCAATAGCTCAAGGTTATGCAAAGGCGTTAAACGAGCCTCTAATTTGTATTATTCATAGTAATGTGGGGCTCATGCATGCAAGTATGGGTATTTTTAACGCTTGGTGCGATCGAGTGCCTATGGTGATTATTGGCGCAACTGGACCCATAAATTCGAAAATTCGGCGGCCGCATATTGACTGGATACATACTGCTGCTGATCAAGGAGTCTTAATAAGAGATTATATTAAATGGGATGATCAGCCAGGGTCACCAGAAGGTGTGGTTGAAGCTATTCGCAAAGGTAAGCAAATAGCGTGCACGGCCCCGTATGGGCCAGTTTATATCTGCTTAGATGCGGCTGTTCAGGAAAAGCAGATTAGCAATTGGCCAGAATTCAATGGCATTGAACGATACCAATCACCAAATCCGCCTAACGCCCCAGAAGGTGTCCCTGAAGAAGCTGCTGAGATGTTGTTGAGCGCGAAAAATCCACTAATCCTAGCCGGTAGAATGTTACGTAACCAAGACGCCTGGAATAAGAGAATTAGATTAGCTGAAGCTATAGAGGCGAATGTAGTTAACAACTCATGGCAGGAAGTTGGATTCCCAACTAATCATCCTTTACATGTTCCAAATATAGCCGGGTTTTTTGTTGGCGGACTGATACGCGATGCTCATTTGGCCGCGGACGTTGTACTTAGTTTAGACTGGTTTGATCTTGGAGGGACCTTGGATCACGCTTGGGATGGAGGTATCGTAAAGCCTAAAGTTATCAATTGTTCAATGGATCAGCAATTGCACAATGGCTGGAGTAAAGACCACGGACAACTAGCTCCTGTTGACTTGCACGTTCCGACCACGCCGGAGGCTTTCATTGATCAATTGTTACCAATCATAGAAAAAGCTAGAAAAGGTAAATCTTATCAAGTTTTGGAACCAGTTTCCGTAAATCTTGAAGATGCAGGACCTATTGGTATTCGTGATCTAGCCCAAGCTGTGCGGTCAGTAATGCAAGAAGACCAAATTTCGTTGATTAGCCATACCATCGGTTGGCCTAATGATGAAGCTTATTATACCCACCCATTGGCCTATCTAGGCAATGCCGGTGGAGGAGGGCTTGGTGCAGGAACAGGAAACGCTATAGGATCCGCGCTAGCGTTGAGAGAAAAACGGTCAAAAAATCTACCATTAGCGGTTTTAGGAGACGGTGATTTTTTGATGGGTGTAACCGCTCTTTGGGCAGCAGTTCACGAACGAATTCCTATTTTGATTATTGTTGCTAACAATAACTCTTATTTTAATGATGAAATGCACCAAGAGGCAATTGCAAAAAAACGTGGGCGGCCGGTCGAAAATCGTTGGATTGGTCAGCGAATTAGCGACCCAAGCATAGATATTTGTGCGATTTCTGAGGCCCAGGGATTAATAGCAGAGGGTCCTGTCGATGATCGTAAAGACCTCATTCCAGCAATAAAGGGTTCAATTGAGAAGGTTAAATCCGGAGCATCGTTGGTCTTAGAAGTGATGGTGGCGCCTGAATATGCCACAAGTCCGGTTCACGATCGAAAAGTTGATCAAAAATAGAAGGGGTAAGGGTATTTTACGTTTATAAAAAAATACTTTTTTCGGTTTCTAATGGTTTCGTTTTTACTGAATATTTTCAAGTTTGCTGTTGTTCTAAAATAGCCTTCTTTACTCGATCGGGGGACATTGGTAATTTAGTAATACGGATACCGGTTGCGTTATAGATGGCGTTAGCAATTGCCGATGCAACGG
>CAZXGI010000130.1:0-4941 GCA_964639965.1 uncultured Rhodospirillaceae bacterium | reverse complement strand
CAACTTGGTCCGAGGGATTGCCCCAGTTGTCTTCTGCTTTGATACCTAAATGAAAACGCTCTTTTGGACGGCGTAATGTTGGCATTGCAGCGCGCCATTCAGCAGGGGGGCCAGGCACAATTGAGATAGCCGGTTTATCAACAATCGGGATATAATGACCTACAGCACAGGCATCGACGAGAACTTTAAATTCAAAACCACTCTCGACAAAGGTCTGCATCTTAAATCCAGGGGAACCGCCCGAGATGTCGCCAAAAGTGATCGTAATTGTATCACCTTCAGATAAGTATCCTCCCGAAATACCAGCTGTCAGAGCTTTCATCCAAGGTCTAGAATGACCTACGCGTTGAAAATTCAATGTTGGGTTTGTGCCAAGGCTGGTAATTGCAGTCACATAGTTGGGAGCCGAAGGATCATCCATCTGCAATCCACCCCAATCACCGAAAAATCGAAATACAATTCGAATACCGCCGTTATCGTCAAGCCCGAAGCGACCAACTGTATAAGTAAGGGTAAAAGTCTGATAGGAACGGACTTCAAATGCACCTTCTGGGGAAATTTCAGCATGACCATACAACACAGGATCTTCGGCAGGGACCGCAGCTGGCCAAACTTCACCCACTAAACTTGAATCTATGATATTTGAATTCTTACCTGACATGATGGTTAGATTTCCTCTAAATTTTAAATTAACTATCCTTGTTGATTAACAGGCGCGGGAGTTGCTCCAGGAGTGCCAGTACCAAGCGCTTTCTCACGTCCGCCAAATTTCTTAATCAAAGCATTTTGATCGTCCTTAGCCCGGCGGTCAATTTTTTCTGGATCGCAGATATTTCTAAGATAACCTTCATATTCTTTGACAATGGCAAGGTATTTTGGCTCATTGGCCAAATTAATGGTTTCTTCCGGATCGTCAGCTAAATCAAAAAGTTCAGGATCATAATCTACATAATAAATTAATTTATATCTACCTTTGCGCAACATATATGCGCCGCTCGGTGAACCGGCGGCATGATATTCACTGAAGACGGATCGATCTAAATCATCTTCGGCTGTCGCGATTTTGAACCACGATGTTCCCGACAATCCTGTTTCTTCTGGTGTTAAATCCAAACCTACTCCATCCATCACCGTTTGATAGCTATCTAATAACGAAGTTGGGGTGCCACAAACTTTACCCCTAGGAATATTGCTACCTGAAATTATCAGAGGAATGGCGGCACTTTCTTCATACATATTACTTTTACCCCACAATGCACGTGCACCCACATTATCCCCATGGTCGCTCGTATAAATAACACGCGTTTCCTTATCGAGCCCGGTTTTGTCAAGCGTCTCAAGGACCCGTCCAATTTGTGTATCAACAAAACTACATAGACCGAAATAGGCAGCAACTGCACATAAACGCTCTTCATCGGTGAGTGCAGCATCATGAGGCTTGAATTTATCCATACGTTCAATCCACGGATGACGATCATATCCATCTAATGGGTCAAGTTTGCGCGGCGGAAGCAATTCAATAGGATACAAATCAAAATATTCTTGAGGAACAACAAGAGGGAAATGCGGTGCAACAAAACCAAGATATAAAACCCATGGCCTATCAGAGATCTCGTTGGATTTATCCGTCAACCATTTGCATGCTGTATCTGCTATCTTACGATCATATCGGTTGTAGTCAGATTCACCTGGACCAATTTCTTTAAGCATTCGGCCGAACCTTGAAGGCTGGATCATTGGCAACGGATCTCTTACGGAGCCCCACACCTGTCCAATCCCGCCCATAACATGCATCGGATCATGCTGCTTTAAAAATCCAGTATTTAAATCTGCATTGCGATAATGGAGTTTGCCAATCGATTCAACCCGTATTCGTTCTTCCTGCAAGCGATGCCCCCACCCCTTAACTTTCCCATCGTAAGGCATCGCGTTATCCCAATACCCGGTTTCATGAGTGTAACGTCCGGTTGCAAAGGCAGCTCTAGCCGGAATACAGATAGGTGAATTTGTGTAATGAGCTGTGAACCGTGTACCCCGCTCTGCCAGTTTATCTAGATTGGGTGTTTGCACTTGACCGTGACCGTAGCACCCTAACATTTTGGCATTGTGTTCATCTGACATAATATAAAGCAGGTTTTGCGGTTTCATAATTTATTCCATTAAATGAGGCACTTGTTCCTTTACAAGCACAAAACCAGTATGATTTCATGGGGCATGATTTATTATAATAGTTTAAAAGGAGAATATTTTGCAAACACGTGTTGTAACCCTGACCGAACAAGGGCCTCCATCAGTAATGTCGGTGAACACTGTTGATATTGAATCGCCGAACGAAGGTGAAGTGCAGATTAAGCAGAATATCATTGGTTTCAATTATATGGATATTTATCAGCGTTCTGGGCTTTATCCTTTGGACTTACCAAGTGGCATAGGTCTGGAGGCAGCTGGCACCATACATGCGATCGGAAAAAATGTAGATGAATTTAAAGTTGGAGATAGAGTTGCCTACGCAACCGCACCGCAGGGAGCTTATGCTGAATACAGAAATTTTATTGCAAACAGAGTAGTGCACTTACCCGATGAGATCAGTGATGAGCAATGCGCGGCAACACTTTTCAAAGGTATGACAGTCGAATATCTATTAAATCGTTGTTATGATATAGAAAGAGATGAAAAAGTTCTTTTCCTCGGCTCGGGCGGTGGCGTTGGAACTCTGGCTGGCCAATGGGGTAATAGCAAAGGCGCATATATGGTAGGAGTAGATGGAGGTGAAGAGAAATGTGAATTGGCTCGCCAAAATGGTTACTCAGAGGTTATTGATTTCACGAAGGAGAATGTTGTAGAGCGAGTAAAAGAGATAACGGAAGGTAAAGGGATGTCAGTGGTATATGACCCCATTGGTGGGCCAACATATGAGCAAACATTAGATTGTTTGGGCCCCCGTGGTTATTTTATTTCTTTTGGCACTACTGGCGGGCCAATGCCTGCTGTAGATCCGCCTATTTTACAAAAACGCGACTCGCTTTACTTTACGCGCCCGACGGTCGCGACCTACACCGCAAAAAGAGAAGATCTTGTTTTGTCGGCGAACTCAGTTTTTAATATGATCAGCAGCGGTAAGGTAAAGGTTAAAATAGGGCAAAGGTACGCGCTCAATGATGCCGTCCAAGCACATGAGGACACAGAGGCTGGGAAGACAAAGGGATCGTCAATCTTTATGCCCTGATTGATTAAGTCCCGATAATTACCGTATGCTTTATATTGGGAGTAATAACCGATTTAAACTAAATATCTATTCGCAACAAATCATACGCCATTTGTAATGGGCCAACATAATTCCGTCTAATGTCTCTAACTACTTCATCCATCATGTGTGGACCCATTTCATCCACCGGCATATGGTGTTCTGCCGCGGATCGGAGAACCTGGTTTGTCGACTCAAAATGACCAAAATGAGTTGCTACAAGACGTTTTACACCAGCTTTAACGGCAATCTCCCCCAATGCTGTGGGAGGTGTATGGGCATGGGTACCAGTTCCCGATTTACTCCGAAACTCTATAAAAGATTCCGGGAAAGTACATTCATGAAACAAAACATCAGCGTCTTTAGCTAATTTGATCATATTATCACAGGGAGACGTATCACCCGAAAATGCTATAACTTTACCTTCAGCCTCCATTCTTATGCCAAAGCATTCTGAGATTTCACGTGGAATATGCTCTACAAAATCGCAATAAATGCGAACGTTCTCGTCTTCAAAGGCCAAACCTGGGCTCACTTCACGGACGTCGGGGCGAACCGCCGCTAAATTTTTTTGTCGACGCGGGAAGTCGCTACGAGCTCTAAAGTCAGAATCAAAAGCTCCTCCTTCAAATAAGTGATTGCAAAATTGTTTGGTGCCTTTAGGGCCTAATACAATTGGTGCGGTCGTTCGATCATACATCCATCCAGAAATCACAAATAATGGAAAATCGCAAATATGATCATGGTGAAGATGGGTAAGGAATATAACCCCCACGTCTCGGGGATTGCTATTAGCCCTAACCATGTTATGTGTGGTGCCAGCACCGCAATCAAACATGTATTTTACGCCATTACCTAGAGTTACAAGAATACCTGACTGCGCCCGATCGGGGTCCACCAAAGCAGCTCCTGTTCCAAGCATGTCAATTTTCATATTTCATTCTCCTACTGACCACACGAAAAAGTTAGAGATCCTATGTTTATTACAATCTGTAAAATCTGGTATATACCGATAATATGCTAAGATTTCTCTAAAGCCACCTTCCCTCTAGTTAAAATCTCTTCGCAACCATATCTATTTCCACCAAGGCTCCCAGAGCCAAATCGGTAACACCAACGCAGGTGCGCGCTGGCAACTTATCATGAGCAAAATAAGACTTGTAAACAATATTCATGAGTTCGTAATCACGTTTGAAATTGGTCAGAAAAACGCGCGTTGACAGGATGTTTTTCATATTTAATTGCAACTCATTTAAAATAATGTTGAGGTTTTCCATTACGCGGGTTGTTTGTGCTTTGATGCCATCAGGCAAGGGCTTGGTGTCATCGTCTGGGTCAGTGGGCATTTGTCCAGTAAGTTGAATCCAACCATCAAATTCAACTGCGTGACTAAACGGAGCGACATGAGCGGGAGCAGAAGAAAAATTATGAAATAATGGAATTGTCATTACTTTACCTTTCAGATGTTATTTTTCACCGGTTCACGGGCTAACACATTTTTATAGGTCACTTGATTAAACGAAATCAACTGCCGTTCGCAGTTTAAATTATTAAACTCCGCGAACCGTATCTATAAGGGTACCTGTATCTATAGGCAACTTATCACCTCGCCAGGCTACGTGGCCATCTGGGCGTACCAAAATTAAATTATTCCCGTAAAGATTGGCGATTTCTTCATTATTCACAAACTCTGTTTT
>CAZXGI010000129.1:2622-4944 GCA_964639965.1 uncultured Rhodospirillaceae bacterium | reverse complement strand
CTGTGGCGTAAACAGTTGCGGATTCTTCTTCTGCAAGAACCTTAGCTATGCCTCTGCCCATTCCCCGAGACGCGCCCGTTACAATACAAATCTTTGACATCTAACTTGCCTCCTAAACTCTAGTATTAAATTTTTGCGTTACTCTTGGTCACAGTTTCCTAGTAAAAAATGACAATAGCAACAGCGGCCGCCTAATTTTACGAAGTTTTTTTCTAGCGTGTCGACACATTTTAATACCGACATCACACTCAGACCATTTAGACAAAAATCTAATCGCATGGATAAGGCCAAATTCGTTTCGTATTTGGCGGTACTAATGAACCGTCAAACTTCATATATGAAACAGAAACTTTCTTATCCTCCTTTGGCAACCTTTTAATGGATTTTGAATCAAATGGAGGGGCTAACCTGTAAAAAGCATTTGGATCCATCCAATAACCGCCTTTAGGTGTTACAAAACGGCCATCATTGGACCATTCAGGGTGCTTACTGTAGAGAATAGCAAAATGAAGAGCATCACGCCGAATACGCCGACCCATTTTTCCACTATTACTAGTTTTGCCAACCTCTTCACCAATTTTCACAGACTGGCCAATGGTCAATGGAGACATCTCCAACAGATGTGTATATTGTGAGTAAGTCCAATATGAAAGCCCTGTTTGTTCAGGTGTATGCCGAATCATTACTTCAATACCTTTACGATTTCTTCTATTTTTAAATTTTCCAACCACCGTTCCTGCGGCTACTGCCAAAATCGGCGTACCATGGGGCTGGGGAATATCAATACCTTTATGTATAGCTGGCCAAGGACGTTTATGGGAATAATCGATTGCCCATTTTTCACTATCAATCTCAGGACAATTAGCTGATTCAAGAAAGACAGGAACAAGGCCAGTTTCGATAGCACCTCTCGACTTCTGAATCTCTACAGCTTCCGATTTTTCAACTATCCACGATTTGCCGACCATGATACGAACGGCATCAGAAATCTCACTCATAGGCACGAAACCTTTAATCATTTTACAAACCGAGCACGATTTCCCCGTTCTCTGGCTTCCTTGATTAGCAGTATTCATTTGTTTTCTTCTTTTATTTCCTCTTCTCCCCCTCCTTTCTCGGTGAGAACGGGCCAACTGATTATCTTTATCCACAGAAATTATATGCCTTTTATTATACCATTCATTACTGGGCATATTTGCGATGTCAATAAAAGCGCTGGCAACAACCGTATTATCAATATTAAATAAATGTATCGCTATAACTATAACGACAAATTTAGTTGCGCACTTACGAGATAAAATCACAGAAAAAATCCAAAGTCTGTATATATGGAACTGGCCCTCACTCAACCATTTGACAAAGTTACCATGCAAATAAATTCAAACTCTTTATAATTAAAAAAATTTGCCAAGAAGATATTAATCTATTTTCGGCGTCGCTCGGGAAGCCCTTCTTTTATCAAGCTTACGCACTCATAAATTTGAAATGGTAAATCAGTTTGCGTCTATTGTTCAACAACCACGGTGCCAGAAACTGCATCTGTTACACCAAGTTCAGGTGATATTTCTTCGAGCATAGGTCTCAAAGTGTCTAAGAACGCAATCATATTATCTCTGTTTTTCACTAGAGAAGATTCATCTTCCCAAATACCGACAGAACAAAATGTTTGATCTCCCGTCTTTATCAAGATGGCCCTTCTCATACCTTCCCACTTCGGTATTTGATTAAACTTTTCTATAAAATCGTCTTGATTACCATCCTGTACAATACACTTAACTACGTTTGAATATTTCGCCATTATAAATAACTTTCATGCTAGGTTGCACCACGCAACTGAAAACATATCAAATAATTTAACATTCACAATACGAAAATCGTAAAGATATCAACATGATGATCAGACTTAGTCCTGGAAAAACAGTCTACTGCGTTGGGATCATCTAGGTCAATTAATAACAATATCCGTATTTAACCCATCCATCACACGCTTTTTTTCGGATTCAACGTGGCACTGCTTTTTTAATAACACTGCCGAATTTTAAAGACAGTTTTAAACCCCTTCAACAATCATAAACGGTCCCGTGGTCTGTTCTTTTCGAACAGATTCAATCGCTTTATATGCATCACTGGCGAGGAAAGCCTCAACCGATGCTAAATCTGGAAACTCAACGATAACGTCAATATCAGCCTTATCCCCTTCGCGATAGGGTACGTTGCCACCCTTGACAAGAAATTCGCCACCGAACTCACTAATGACCGCAGGAACTTTCATAGCATAACCCGCCCCGGAGGCAGTCATGTCTTTAACGTTTAAATGCCCGA
>CAZXGI010000129.1:0-2522 GCA_964639965.1 uncultured Rhodospirillaceae bacterium | reverse complement strand
AATGGACTTTATTAGGCTACTTCAGGGTTTGGAAAATTTAATCCCTAAATCGAAAGTTCACGATATGTATTGTTTATTTTAGCTATAATAAACTCCATTATAACAGGAGTTTGATGACCCCATCCATGGGTGCTTAATTATTTATAGACAAATGAGGTTAAGTGTTGATCTTAGTTTTAAAAAATTGCCGTTTGAACTTGGGGGCCAAATATGAAACGCCCTAGCCACAAGGATTAGAAAAAAGCCACGATGCCAAGCTACCGATCAGCACGCATTGTCCAATAACGCTGAAGCTTTGGCTACTCTTAAAAACTGATGTTTGCAAAAGAAAGATAACAATACAGCCAACTAGGAACACCGCGCCGACCAAGCCTACTAAAGCGCTGGTGGGTAAGCTGCATAAATGATAATTCATGCTAGCCACACGCAACACAAAAAACCAAGGACAGGATGCCAATCAGGACAAATTGCCCAACAACTGAGGGGCCAGATCCTTGGAACCACAGTTTCACAACGTCCTAATCGCTTTTGGTGTTTAGGCGAGCAACCAGACAAAGTGCAGTCAAAACAACAAATACTATGGTTCCGCCAGTAATATTGGCGATTTCGGTAACTGTCAGTGTTCCAAGTGTGATGAACATAACAGCAAATCCCAGAATGCATCCGTTAAGAACTAACTGCTGTGATTTTGTATCTTCTACCCTTCCCGCGAAAAAGATAATGCAAGCTATTGCGAGCATCAGCGAACCGATACACCGATAAATATTGTATGCACCGCCCGAAGCGTTAGGCCATTCACGCCCTGCTACCACTTCGGTATTAATGTGCATATTTAAGCAAATTCCCGCAAGGACTAAGGCACAAATTGTCAAAGCAATTTTACAAGAAAATATTTTATTCATCTTACGTCTCTCCATTAAGCGAGGGCATAAACCTTTCTTAGAACTTTACATGATCTGGAATTTAATTGGAAGTATGGGAGGAAAGATTCTCGATATTGTTAGCAACGTTGTTGAAGACATAGACGAAGCCAACAGGCTCAAGTTTCAAATTCAAATCCAGTTACTCCCTTGGCCATGCGCCTCTGCACTGCTCCACCCCATGTTTTAGAATTTTTTGCAACAAAGATTAGACTGTGATGATCTCGCTCCGTGGGCTTAAATTTTCTGGGGATTATACCATTTTAATCTAATTGACAGAACGGCTGCACAAGCAAGGAAAAATAGAGTAAGCGCTAATACAAGAGCGTCATCTTGTGGAAAAAATGAAACCACAAAAGAAACACTCACCCCAATTATACCCCGAATAAAGTTTGTTAATGAAGAGGCTGCACCGGCATTATTTTGAAACGGCTGTAAGGCACCGGCAACCGTATTTGGGCTCACAAAAGCAAATCCAAATATAAAAATCCACATTGGTACGATTATAGCGTATGCTGTCCTTATTTCTAGTAATGCTAAGACTAACATTAAGCTTCCGCCAATAAGTCCAAACACAACACCCCATTTAATCATGCGATTAAGGCCGATTCTAGTGACCAACCTACTTCCGACAAATGTTCCAAACAAAAAACTTAAGGATACAGACGCAAACAGAAAGCCGTAAATATCAGCTGGTATGCCATAAGAAGCTATAATAATATTTGCCGAAACTGAGAGAAACACAATCAACCCGGCAAGCATTAAACCGCCCGTGAGGCTGTTTAACAGAAAAGAGAAATTGGAAGTAATGGTCTTCATATCTCTAAAAATTAATCCAATGTGAAGACTATCCTTCCTCTCAACTATGAACCGTTCTTTGAAGACTAGTAAAAATAATATGAAGACAAAACTTGCAAAAATAGCCATGAATAAAAGTGTACTTTGCCAAGGTAAGTATTTAGCAGAATAACCTCCGATCAAAGGCGAAATAACGGCGGCAATTGCTGTGAAAAACATTATATCTGACATCACTTTGCCTAGTTTTTCATTTTCGAACAAATCTCTAGCTACGGTAGCCGATAAAACCCTACCCCCTGCTAAAGCAAGACCCTGAAAAAATCGCGATATTATTAGTGTTTCAATATTTGGTGAGAGTGCCCCAGCAATGGCTGCTACTGCATAAATCCCAAGCACCCATAAAATTACAATCTTTCGGCCGAAGCGATCGGCCACGGGACCATGAATTAGTGTACCAATCGCATTCCCAAGAAAAATCGCTGAAATAGAAACTGAAACTTGGTTAGTGGTTGTATTCAAACCCTCTGCAATAATTGGTATCGCAGGGATAAATATATCGTGACCAACCGGACCCAACATAGCCAATACGCCAAGTAGTATAACGATATTAAAGATATTGCGACTGCTTAATTCAGACATGGAGTTCCCTAGAAGGTCCAACAAACGGGCGAGTACTTGCAAGAATTGAGAAAAGACAAGATATTTTAGATGAAACATCCTTGCCGAATACAACAAGAAAGACAATAACAATTATGCAATAAACAAAATAATTAAACGGGAGTACCGAAGGGATGTAAGAGATAA
>CAZXGI010000128.1:0-4974 GCA_964639965.1 uncultured Rhodospirillaceae bacterium | reverse complement strand
AATTAGTAAGATTTTGCATGCAAAAAAGAAAAACAACCTGAGTTGTCGCTATTAAGCTGAACACATACCGTATCGGGTATCGGTCAATAAAGTATCCAACAACAAGCTGCGAAACTGCAGCTAGTGAAAATACGAGTAATGCATATAAACCAATAGAGGTAGCTGAACTTGCAATATCCATTAGACGTTCATCAAATACCTTTGGCAATGCGAAGGTGGTACTTTGGTAGATTAAGCCTCCAATCGCTGTTGAAAAAAAAATGATGGAAAAAATATGTCTCATATTACCTTTATGCTTTTTATTGCTAATCCTTTGATATTCCGTTGAGTTTGTTTTATTTGGTTCTGAGGTTTGTGGTATTTGGGTCATTCTGTGAAATATATGGTAAATAACCCCGATCCCAGTTGATATTAGGCCTGGTATTATAAAGGCAGCCCTCCATCCCATAATGTCAATTAGAATTCCGGTCGCTGCGGCTGCTACGCCTACGCCGAAGTTACCCCAGATACCATTTATGGCTAGGATGATGCCCGTTTTTGAGTGTCCATCAACAACTAGAGCTAATCCAACAGGATGATAAATAGCGGCAAAAACACCAATAGCAAAGAGCCCAAGACCTATTTGAAAAGGTGTATCGGACATCGCAGAGGCTATTGAACTAAGGCCTATACCAATAAAAAAGATAACCATCATGTGTTGACGATCCCATTTATCAGCGATCCATCCCGCTGGTATTGCAAAGATGCCGAACGCTATAAATCCAAGGGTAGCATAAGGTATTAACTCGGCATATGACATTTGCCAATCTCTAGCTAGAGCAAGCGCTGCTACTGTTGCAAAAATAAGAACAAAATAATGATCAAATAGATGACCAATGCTAAGGAAAAAGAAATTGAGGCGGTTTTTTTGCATTATGGATAGTTCCAAGACTTAATTATTTAACTTAGTTTTATCCGTATTCTCAATTTAGCCGGATGTCCTAATTATTATTATTTATAAGTAACACGATATAGAATTCACATGAATTAAATTTTTACATATTTTGGTATTTATAAGACTACTTTTGAATGGGCTATGTTATTGCTCTTGCCTTAATTTATTTTGCCCGGTAACTCTATAAACTGGAATGCGAAGTCAGGGGTATATTCGGTGAATAAAGTGCTTATTGTTGATAGTGAATATAAAAAGTACCAAAATCATTTGGAGCCTATTTTCCCTGAGGTGGATTTTTCTTATGCATTGGACGGGAAAGCTGCTGGAGAATTTTTGAGAGAAACCGAAGTTATTATTTCTATCTGTCGCTGGTTAACCGCAGATATAGCTATGAGTGCAAAGAATCTGAGGTGGATACAGTGTAACATAACAGGCACCGACCATCTGGATGAAAGTTTAGCCGGGCGACCGGATATTATACTAACTAACGGACGTGGTATTCACGGTCCACAGATGACAGAGGTAACTCTGTTGCATATGCTAGCGCTTTACCGCCAAGTTCGCAGATTAACTAAAAATCAAGAAACCCATGTGTTTGATCGCTTTCTGCCTAAAGTCCTTGATACACGAACGGTTGTAATCCTAGGTTTAGGTTCAATAGCTGAGCATATGGCTAAGACTTTTAAAGCTCTAGGTATGATTGTCTATGGCATTTCGCGAACAGACCGGTCTGTTGATGGAGTTGATAAAATATTTTCTCGGGAAAATCTCAATGAGGCTGTTGCCGGCGCAGATTTTTTGGTTGCTCTGGTTCCCTATGGTCAGGATACGGACAAAATAATTAACGCAGAAACCTTTAAAGCAATGAAATCTTCGGCATTTTTAATAAATGTTGCGCGCGGTGGCGTTGTTGATGAGGCAGCTTTGATCGAGGCTCTACGTGGTGGTGAGATAGCTGGAGCGGGTTTAGATGTTTATGAGGTTGCTCCTTTGCCTGACGACAGCCCTCTGTGGGATCTTGACAACGTGTTTATGACACCCTTTACAGGCGGTCGAAGCGATATGTATGCTGAGCGTATATTGACGGTTATCGAACCTAATTTGCGAGCCTATATTGATGGTAACCTAGATCAAATGATCAATGTCGTTAGTAGATAATAAGTAACGGTTTAGGGGAAGATTATGAACGAGATGTCAGAACGTCTAAATCAGCCAATTTCAACAAAAGAGCTTGAACGTCGATGGGCTGCAATTCGGATTGCGATGGAAGAGCAGGGAATAGATGTTTTGCTCATGCAGAACAACAACGATCACATGGGAGGATACATCAAATATGTTACCGATACACCTGCGACCAATGGTTACCCTGTAACAATCATATTTCCGCAAAACGATGAAATGACACAGGTCAATCAAGGGCCATTTGATATGGTCAAAGATTTGGATGTAGATGGTTCAGATGGAATGCATCGAGGTGTAAAAACTCTAATGACGACCCCTTCTTATGCTAGTGCCCCATTTACTCGTGATTATGATCCTGCGCTGGCTTGTCAGGCTTTAGAGCCATATAAGGGCGGAACAATAGGCCTTGTTGGAACTTATCAAATGTCCTTTGCGATGGTGGATTATGTGAAAAATCAATTTCCGAAGGCTAAATATGTTGAGGCATCTGATTTGATGGACCAAATTAAAGTTATTAAAAGTGATGAAGAAATTGAACTAATCAGAGGTACAGCGGCGCAACAGGTTGTTTCAATGGAGACTGTTCTTAAAGAGATTAGACCCGGAATGAAAGATTCGGATGTTGCTGCAGTTGCTCTGCATGCCGGCCATAATCTCGGAAGTGAACAAGGTGTTTATTTATGCCAATCGTGGAAAATTGGAGCTCCAGCGGCCATTGGTCCACGTCACAATCAGGGTCGTGTCATTGAAGAAGGTGACAGCTTTAATATGCTTATTGAGAATAATGGTGCTGGGGGATATTTCACCGAAATTGGGCGGACTATCGTCCTGGGGGAGGCAACGCAGGAGCAGCATGATGAGTTGTCTTTTACCCTTGAGGCACAAAAATTTACGCTTGATTTAATGCAACCGGGAACACCCTGCTCAGAAATCTGGGAGAAATATAACACGTTTATGGTTGAAAACGACCGCGATCCGGAAAGTCGCCTTTATTGTCATGGTCAGGGCTATGAAATGGTAGAACGTCCCTTAGTTCGGAAAGATGAGACGATGAATATCGAGAAGCATATGAATCTAGTATGTCACCCAGGTTACGTTCGAGGGTCAGTATATTCTTGGATTTGTGATAATTATATTATTGGCTCAAATGGTCCGGGAGATAGTATTCATAAGATGCCTCAGAAAATTTTTGAGCTGGGATAAGAATCAGGAATATCATCTGGATTTAGCTTTGCTAATAATTTAATTTTATCGCCATTTATTTATCCATTCTAAGGTCTTAACAGTGTCTCCAGTTGGGGTATACTCCAGGGCAACCCATTTATCATAACCAATGCGTTCAAGGGTGGAAAGAAATTGGTCATAGTTAACTTCACCGGAACCTGGTTCGCCACGTCCTGGAATATCGGCTATTTGGATATTTCCAATATAAGGTAAATATTTTTCCACAGTTTCTTCCATTTTACCTTCTGTGCCATACATGTGGTAGGCGTCATATTCCATACCTAGATTCGGGTGTTCAAGCTCGTAAACAACTTCCATTACCTCTTTAGATGTTGTGAGAAGAGATCCAGGTCTGAATTCTGGATTAAGCGCTTCAATTATAACAGGGATACCAATTGTGCCCATTTCATCGGCAGCTATTCTCATATTTTCTTTAAAAACTGGCATGGCTTCTTTTTTTGAAACCCCGTCGGGCGGTGTGTATGCTGGAATGACCAAGGCTTCCGGTTTGAGTTTCTTACAATAACGTATAGAAGCCTCTAGGTTTTCTCTGAATGCTGATTCTTTTCCCGGGGCCGCGGCAACCAAAGGCCCCATCTTGATCCCCTCTCCAACGGCAATATTAACAACAGACCACGCCACGCTGGATCGTTCCGTTTCTGCTATCAGATCTTCAAGCGAAAGGTCGTATATGAAAATTAGTTCAACAGCATTAAATCCTGCATTTTTAGCAGCTTTAATGCGGTCAATTGGATTTGTAATTTCAGTCCACATCATCGATATATTTGCTGAAAATTTGAGCATTGGAGACCTCTTTCTTGGTAAAAATCGTTTTGTGGTAGTATGATTATTTATATCAGTTTGAACATGTAAAATTCATAAAAACAATCGGGAATTATCGAATGAAAAAAGAAATAGTAGAAGTACCAGGATTTGCAATGCCTACTTCACCAGATGGAAAGCCAGTTGTACCAATTTCAATGGCAACGAAAGCCGGCGGATTTGTATATGTTTCCGGTATTCCACCAATAAACCGCGAAACTGGTGAATTTGAGCTTTTAGATATCAAAGATCAGACGAGGCGTTCAATAGAAAATATAAAATTCATACTGGAAACAGCTGGCAGTAGTCTCGACAATATACTTAAGATAACCATCTTCTGCTCAAATTCTGGTTATTTTTCGCAAGTTAATGACGTTTACCGCGAATATTTTAATACGGATGCACCTGCCAGAACATTTGTGACGGTAGGCTCTTGGATGATGCCCTTTGACTTGGAAATAGAATGCGTGGCCCTAGAAAATTCTAATTAACGAAAATTATATAGAAGTTGCTTGTAGATTTTGTTGAATTAGTGACATTATTTTCAATAAACAGAAAAAAACTACCTGAAGACAAGTGAGTTGGTTGGACAAATCATTGTAATACATTGAATGCAAGGAGATGAAAGTGGCAAAACCCGGAATGACAAAAGCGACAAGGGGTAATTACGCAGAACAATATTATCCAAATACTGAAGAGCTTGGATCGGATGAAATGCGGATTGTAGCGCTTGGGACGGGAAGACCCTTTCTGCGCCGTTCGCAGGCTAATGCATCTTGGTTGATAGAATTGGGAAATGGCGACAAGTTCGT
>CAZXGI010000127.1:0-5106 GCA_964639965.1 uncultured Rhodospirillaceae bacterium | reverse complement strand
CGCATTAGCTAAGGAGTTTAAAATAACGGCTAGTTCCAGTCACCCGCCTGTCGTCCCGTGGGTTGCTGTACTCAAAAATTATGTAGTTCCGGAAGCGAGCAAAAGAGCTAAGGCTCTCGGCCATAGCATCAAATGGACACAAGCGTATGCCGGCGCTCTTTATAATTTTAAAAATACACTCGAAGGCATTGAAGAAGGCTTAGGTGATATTGGCTGGGTTGGTACTTTATGGGAACCAAATAAACTTCCACTGCATAATGTTACATTTTATCTTCCATTTGTTTCAGGAAACGTTGTCGCTGCTGCAGAAATTGGTAACGAGATGCACCAAAAAATACCGGCCATGAAGAAAGCTCTCCTAAAACATAACCAAGTGTTTTTAGCGGCCCAAGCTATCGATGATTATATATTAATTTCGAAAATGCCTATAAAATCTGTTGCCGATTTAAAAGGTAAAAAATTCTATGCACCGGGAGCGTCTGCCCAGTGGCTTAAAGGAACCGGTGCAGTTGCAGTTAATGGTGGCCTTCCGATTTATTATAATGGAATCAAAACAGGCGTAACAGATGGCGCAATTGTACCCGGTAGTGGTATCTTTCCATTTAAACTTCATGAACCAGCACCTTACGTTATGAATGTTGGCCTTGGTGGAGGCATCACTGGTGCCCTAACCATGAATAAAACTAAGTTTGATAGCCTACCATCAGAGATGCAAAAAATGTTCAGAGAAGTCGGTAAAGGTTACGAAATGCAGGTCGCCAAGAAGACAGCGGGATTTGCAGCATTGAGCATGAAGAAGCTGATTCCAAGTAAAGGAGGAAAAGTTTCTAAATTGCCTCTTGCTGAACAAAAGAAGTGGGCAAAAGGTTTGCCAGACCTGGCTGGTATCTGGGCTGCTCAACAGGCCAAAAAAGGATTGCCCAGTAAGAGTGTGATTAAGTTTTATATGGAAGCCATTCGTAAGCGTGGTGAGAAACCTCTTCGTAATTGGGATAAATAGCACTACCATCACTGTGTTATGGCAATAAACCACAATACCAGCGAAGGACTGAACGTATTTCAGTCCTTCGCTTACTTTTATGCCCGTCTCATTTCAATAACTAATAGCATCGGTAGCATTTGGATATTCGGCCTAATGTTTTTAATTTGTGCCGATGTCATTGCTAGAGGAGCCTTTGACACACCTATTCGAGGCGTTCCTGAAATTGCTGGATACTCGCTAGTAGGAGCAATATTTCTTCAGCTATCACATTCTCTGCATGTCGGTCGTTTTGCTCGTGCAGAAATGTTTATTGAACCATTTACGACAAATCGCCCCATTGGCGCCAACTGTTTTCATGCTGTTTTCAATATTATTGGCGTTTTCGTATTTGCGCTAATTGTATATGGAACCTGGTTTAAATTTAAAGAAGCCTTACCAGATCTAAAGTTTGGAGTTGAAGATGAATTTACTATTTTAGTATGGCCTCTCAGGTTAATAATCCTCTGTGGTTCGGCAATGGTTGCTCTGAAATATTTTATCGAACTTGTTGAAAATATTTTTCGGATAATAAATCTAACTACGGAAAGACTTAAGGCTCACGATAACAGCCCAACAGGGCTACCATATTTCTTGATTATTATAATAATAGGACTAGCTATTTATGGTTTAACAATAGGCGACTTTACCAGAATCCAGATTGGTGCCATTTCATTTGTTGGGGTTCTCGTCGTTATTTTCACAGGCATCCACATCGGCGTCGGCCTCATTTTCTTAGGTTTCGTTGGAACATGGATTATGATGGATAACCCGAACATCGCGATCAATACTGTCAAACTCGCTTCCAATGAATTCTTGCGTAATTACTTTTTCGCTGTCGTACCCCTCTTTGTGATGATGGGTCTATTAGTAAATGAATCTGATATTGGCAAAGATACCTTTGATGCTGCTAGGTGGGCCTTAAAAAAGGTTAAGGGTGGCCTGGGAGTTGCGACAGTAATAGCGAATGCCATTTTCGCAGCAATCACAGGATCGTCGATAGCGTCAGCTGCGGTCTTTACGAAGGTGGCTGTTCCCCAAATGTTAAATCACGGCTATACGGCAAAATTTGCTGTAGGGACAGTAGCCGGGAGTTCTGTCTTAGGAATGCTCATACCTCCGAGCCTTTTATTAATCATTTATGGATTTGTCGCCGAGCAATCGGTTGGCCTGCTTTTTTTAGCCGCAGTTATCCCAGGTATAATTTTGTCAGGCGCCATGGGAATATCCATTGTCGGAATGGCTCATTTCTGGCCAAGTTACGTCGGCCAGGCAGACCAAGATGAATACACCGACGAAAATTTCCAATCGTCTTTAGTAAAAGTTACTCCCATCTTCATCCTTGTATTTGCTGTAATGGGAGGGATTTATGGTGGCTTGTTTACGCCGGTTGAAGCTGGAGCCGTCGGCGCTGCCGGCGCACTTATTCTCGCCTTGCTAAAAAAACGTCTTACCTGGCAAAAGTTGTGGAAAGTTCTATTAGACACAGGCCATACAACCGTTTCTGTGTTATTCTTAATCCTAGCTGCAAATATTTACGGACGAATGTTGGCTTTATCTGGGTTTCCACAATCGGTGGGTGAATTTATATCTTCTGCCAATATGGGCTTCATGGGCTTTATGGCTCTTTACATAATTATCCTTATTATTTTGGGTATGTTTCTAGATTCGGTATCGATAATGCTCATCATACTTCCAATAGTACTTCCTGTAGTCTCAAGTTTCGGGGGAGATTTTATTTGGTTTGGTATCATAACAGTAATCGCTGTTGAAATGGGTTTACTCACGCCACCGCTCGGGATCGCCGTTTACGTCGTGAGATCTACTATTGATGATGCCCGTGTTACATTGAATCAAATATTCATTGGTGCATTCCCATACGTCCTTATTATGCTCGCCGTAACTATTTTACTTGTTGCATTTCCAGAGCTCAGTTTATTTTTATTGAAATAAATCTTGCGATTATTCTTAGGGGGAAAGAATGACTAAAACTTTGATTAAAGGTGGAACAATTATCTCCATGGATGAAAAAATTGGTCTGCTTGAAAAAGGGGACGTTCTTATAGAGGATGACGAAATCTTAGAAGTCAAAATCGAGATCAACGCCGGCGATGCTGAAATTATTGAAGCCAGTGAAATGATTGTCATGCCAGGTCTCATAGACTCTCACGTCCATACCTGG
This sequence comes from uncultured Rhodospirillaceae bacterium, assembly GCA_964639965.1. Lineage (GTDB taxonomy): Bacteria > Pseudomonadota > Alphaproteobacteria > Rhodospirillales > UBA2165 > TMED23. Next base: position 1,906 of record CAZXGI010000127.1, on the reverse strand, counting down.
CAAACAGGTATTCGCGGCATTGCAGGCAATTGGACTATGGGCCAATACCTTCGCGGTATGCACGCTAATCTAGCCACTAGCTTCAAGCCAGAAGACATTTATCTTGGAAACTTAGCTGGCGCGCTAACACATATTAATGGTGGTATTACCTGCTTCCTCGATTGGAGCCACAATAATCCAACACCTGACCATACGGATGGAGCCATCGACGGACTAAAAGAATCTGGTGTTCGAGCTATATTTGGTCATGGATCACCTAAACCTGATCCAAAGGAGGGCCAAAAGCATTTTAGTGAAGTTCCCCACCCCGAACACGAAATAAAGCGCCTTAGAAACGGCCGTCTTTCTTCCGATCAAGATTTGATAACACTCGGTATGTGTATATTGGGTCCGCATTATTCGACCTACGAAGTCACTCACCACGATATCTTATTGGCTCGAAAATATGACTTGTTGGCTAGCATGCATATGAGTGGTGGTTTCAATCGTCTCGTCCCAGACGGAATTTATAAAATGCGAGATGACAAATTATTGGATTCAAAACTCAATATTGTCCACGGAAATGATCTTTCTGATGAAGAATTAGCAATACTGATTGATCATGGGGTCAAAATTACTACTACACCTGAAGTTGAAATTCAGATGGGTTTCGGAGATCCTATCACGGGGCGAGTAATAGCGTTAGGTGGGCGACCATCTATAGGCGTTGACGTAGAGTCAAATATCTCCGGTGATATGTTTAATGTCATGAGAATGGCTCTTCAAGTACAGAGGATGATCGACAATAGACCCTTCGCTGATGCACATAAACCGATCGAAAATTTATCAATTTCACCTATTCAAGCCCTCGAATGGGCAACTATTAATGGCGCCCATATGATGGGGATGGAACATAAAATTGGGTCACTATCGAGCGGCAAACAAGCAGATATAATTTTGGTCCGAACAAATGATTTAAATATACGACCGGTAAATGATCCAATCAACGCACTTGTGTTTTACGCCAATGCATCTAACGTAGACACAGTCTACATCGCAGGTAAGGCTGTGAAGAAGAAAGGCAAACTCGTTTATAAAGGTTTGTCCAATGTAATGAAGAAGTTAGAAAAATCCAGGCAGAGAATTCTAGCTAATGTCCATGATGCCTGAATAATACGAAAAAAATTACGAGGACTCTATGGCACAGACACTAATTAAGGGTGGTTCAATAATCTCTATGGACCGTAAAGTTGGTGATCTAGAGCGTGGAGACATCCTAATAGAGGAAAATAAAATTGCAAAAATAGGATACTCTATCCAAGCTCCAAAAGCGACGTTAATTGACGCCAAGGACATGATCGTTATGCCAGGCCTTGTTAATGCCCATATTCACACATGGCAAACCGGGCTCAGGGGTATTGCCGGAAATTGGTCAATACCCGAATATTTGCATATTATGCATACACGGTTAGCGCCTCAATTTACCGCCAATGACACGTATCTTGGGAACCTTATCGGTTCTTTGAATCAAATTAACAACGGTGCCACCACAATATTTGATTGGTGCCATAACAATGCAACCCCAGCTCATACCGATGCTGCAATAAGTGGTCTACATGATGCCGGCATCCGGGCATTATTTGGTCACGGCTCGCCAAAGCCAAGTTCCAAAAAAGGGCAAATTCCTTATACACACATACCACATCCAAGAAGCGAATTAGAGCGCCTACGCAAAGGATTCTTATGTTCAAATAACAAACTTATCAACTTAGCTATGGCGGCTCTAGGGCCCGATTTTTCCACTTGGGAAGTTACCCAACATGATTTTACATTGGCAAAAGATTTGGACATCATTATCTCAGCACATGTATGGGGAGCTCCAAACAGAATGAATGAAGATGGTTACCAACAACTTTCCAAATTAAAG
>CAZXGI010000126.1:0-5158 GCA_964639965.1 uncultured Rhodospirillaceae bacterium | reverse complement strand
TTTATAATTGAGCCTCATATGCGCCTACATGAATGGGTGGCGTTGGAGAAGGGTTATTTTACTGAGGAGGGCCTAGATTATGATCTGTCTGAAAAATTGACCAAGAAGGATGCTCAGGCAGATTATTTAGGTGATAAAGTAGGGGCTTATCAAACATTTGAGGAGGGTCGCAAGTGTGACGTTAGTTCTGCTTGCCATTGGACCGTCAATGTTGCAGCTTCTGCTGGCCATGGAAAATTATTTACAGATTGTTATTCAGTATCTCCTTGTGGTGTTTTCGTACATCCAGATGCCGGGATAAAAAAACCAGAGGATCTGGCTAGTGTACCTATATCTGTCGGATATCAATCGGGCAGCCATTATTCAACGATACAAGCATTAGAACAATTCCTTGATCCAAATGATATTAACCTTTCTTTTAAAGAAGGATTATTATTTGCACGAATGGAAAAACTCATTGATGGTGAAATACCTGCATGCAGTTTATTTAGTGGCTGTTACTATTTTTTGGATCAGCTTGGATTTAGAAAGATTGTTGAAACAACGTTCATGATGGCAGGTATGATAACTGGGGAGCCGGATCCTGTGGATGTGCAGAAGTTTTATCGGGCACTTCGTAGAGCACAACATGATATTGACTTACGCCCGGAACTTTATACGCATTATTACAAGGAAGAATTTCCAGAACGTTTCCATCCTATGATGGACCTTCGTTATTTTGGACCGGGAGAACGTATTGTTTTTGAGGAATATTCTGAAAAAATGTATAATGAATCTCGGGTTTGGGTCAGTGAACGTGATATTTTTCCAGATGGTGATATAGGTGACCTCAGTTATGAAGAAGCGAAATACAAATTTAATTAAGTTCTCTTCATATATGGTAGCATGGTACCAGCTAGTTTAATTGTAATATTTGACCTTTAATTTTTTTTATTAATTTTTTGACGTGCTTGTGGTTTAAAAATTTATATCAGATGAGATGACTTCAATTGTAACTAGAAAAAAGATTGAAATTGTCAGTTCAATATTTTGTTAAGTTTTTTCCGATTTAATATTTATCTTTTGTTCCTTGGTGATGCGCCAGATTACTTGTGAGGGTTAAAAGATGCTTCAACAATCAACCGCTATACGTAAAGCATTTGAAGTGACAATTTATAATAAGCTTGTCAGAGCTGCAGTAAAAAACAATCAAAGTCATGATATCTATGGCGATCATTGGGCTGATTCGAGGATTCAAGATGTTTTGGCTTCTAATGAAGATGAGGCTATGCGTCTAATAAAATTACGTTATCCTGGTTCCGAAGGTTTCGTCATCCAGAAACTATCTGAATACCGGACGAAAATTTAAGGGTTAGCTGCCACTCTCAAAAAATTTAAAACTGTCTAAACCATCTAGAACTACACCATCAAAACCTTGTTTTACGATACCGTAAATATAGGAATTTGTGTTGCCGGTTATTATTTTTCGCCATCCTGCCTGCCAGTACTCAACGTAGTATTTATCGGGATGCTCTGGTACTGACTCAGAAATAAAAGAGGGCTCACCTTCTTTCCAGTTATCTCTCCAGTAATAGCGATGATTCTCAGCTTCACCAATGTTCATATAGGCAAATACAAGGCGACGGGCTCCTAACTTTTTGAACTTCAGACCCTGAACCGCCGCTTTATTATACGGAGTACGACCCTTGTGGAAGACATCTACAACTATAACGTCATAATTAGTATTGCTAACGGCAATAACAAAGTCTTGTTGGCGGTCAAATTTAGATGAATCGGTCAGGTAAAGAAAATTCTGAACAGTTTTGAGCCCAGTAATATTTCTCGGATTTTCATTTATCGGTCTGGATAAACTATCTGAAACTCGATTAAAATTATAGCTTGTACCAACATTCAAGGCTGTAAATGGAATGAATCCTTTAGCCAAGTTGAGATTATAAGATTCCTGGGTGGTTTTAAGATTTTTGGCAAAATCTGTCACAAAAATTTTTAATCCGCGTTTTTTTCCTAAATTCGCGAGCCTTAATAAATTTTTTTTCGTTTTTTTATCTCTAATTATTTTGTTTTTCCCTTTTAAAGGTGGATGAAAGTTAAGCCCTAAAATATTGACCCCATCAATTGACTTCATATAAGTCGTTGCCGGTGATTTTTGAGTTGTGTCAATTGGGTCCTCTTTCTCTAATACAGCCAATCCACCCTGTGTGATAATCCCAAAGTTTCGATTAAAACGTCTGGCATATCTGCTAATGTCTCTCACCAGGTTGCGCATTTCCTGTACTGGCTCAACTTGTTCTTTTGCTTTCATGGTGGGATCAGATGTTGAGGGAGGTTGCTGTGGGGCTTGAGCAAGCACTGCACTGCTAAATGAGTAAATTATAATAAGAAATAAATGTGGTATTAGACGTCCAAACATATCTAAGCTCACTATATGCATTTTATTGCTTCATCAGCAATTACTAGAGACGATGTTAAACCTGGTGATTCTATACCAAAAAGATTAACTAGACCTTGCACTCCGTGAGAAGAAGGCCCGCTGATTACAAAGTCCATTGGTGTGTTTCCCTTTCCTTTAAGCTTTGGCCGTATACCGGAATAGCTGGGTACCAACGTGTTATCTTTTAATTCTGGCCAGTACTCTCGAATAGCATTATAAAATATTTTTCCTCTCTCCGGGTTTATTTCATAATGAATTTCGTCAATCCACTCCACGTCTGGACCAAAACGTGCTTGACCTCCCAAGTCTAGGGTTAAATGTACCCCAAGGCCAGCCTCTTCCGGAATCGGGTATATTAAATGGGTAAACGGGTTTTTGTCATTTAGCGCAAAATAGTTTCCTTTAGCGTAATGGGTCGCGGGCACGTGTATATTAGGGAAATTTTCCATGCTAGCTGCAATTTTTTGAGCATATAAACCTCCGCAATTGAATACAAGGTTGCTTTTCATAGTCATAGGTGTTTTGCCTCCGGTGTAAAGCAGAATGCCAGAATCTAGGATCTTTCCTCCAAGAACCGGTGTGTTAAAAGCAATCACTGCGCCGTTAGTCTCTGCTTCCCCTTGGTAAGATAACATTAAGGCATGACTATCAATAATACCAGTCGATGGAGAAAGCAGAGAAGCTATAGCATTAAGTTCGGGTTCCATTTCGAGTGTGGTTTTTTTATCTTGCCAAATCAAATCAGTTACACCGTTATCAGCTGCTTTTTGTTGGAGTGCTTTAAGCCTTTCAATTTGTCCTTCATCGGTAGCTACAATCATTTTGCCACAGCGCTTAAATGGAATACCATGAGTCTCGCAATATTCGTAGAGCGCTAATTTTCCTTTAACGCAAAGATTAGCCTTTAAACTATCCTTCTTATAATAAATTCCTGCATGAATAACCTCGCTATTTCTTGAGCTAGTTCCTGTCCCTATCGCAGATTCTGATTCAAGTATTACAACTTCATGGCCTTGGAGGGCGAGAGCCCTTGCTATGGCAAGACCTATTACCCCAGCCCCAATAATAGTACATTCAATATTTTCAATAACTGACATGTGGATTTGATAAAGTAGAAACACGACAAAAAAAAGGCTTTTAAGCACCTCAATTGCCGAATAGTTAGCCTTTTATCGCTTTTAGTTCAAATTTGTTTGGTTGTTGTTTTAATTTCGTTGCAGGTTTAAACTTTTAAAAATTTGTTTCTGTGTTTTTTTTGAAAGTTGGTTTAGATTTTATGAGTAAAAATAAGCTTCCAACACAGTCTTCTAGTGCGGACGTACAGGATTTTTTGTCAAAAGTTGCTCTGACGCCGAGAACTATAAACTCGGGTAGAAGAGGAAGAATAGTCTTTGCAATGGATGCTACCGCGAGCCGGGAAGCAAGTTGGGATCGTGCGAGCAACTTGCAAGGTGAAATGTTTCAAGAAACGGCTTCAAAAGGTGGCCTTGAGATTCAACTAGCTTATTTTCGAGGGTTTGGAGAATTTCGCGTAAGCCCTTGGACCACTGAGTCTGCGAGGTTATTAGGCTTGATGACTGCGGTTAGTTGTCGGGCAGGCGAAACTCAAATTAAGAAGATATTACATCATGTGTTGACAGAGACCAAAAAGCACCACGTTGATGCTCTTATCTTTATAGGTGATAGTATTGAAGAAGATATAGATAGTCTAGGAGTTGTTGCAGGTGAACTTGGGTTGCTTGGTGTTCCCACATTTCTTTTCCAAGAAGGAGAAAATCAAATTACCGAATTTGGATTTCGCCAGATTTCTAAATTGACCAATGGGGCCTATTGCCGCCTAGACGTAAATAGTGCAAAAACTTTGCGAGAGTTATTACGTGCTGTGGCGAACTATGCTGTGGGAGGCCGTTTGGCACTTGAAGAAATGGCAAAAAAAGAAGGTGGTACTGCTTTGAAAATAGCAAAACAACTTTCAAAGTAAGTTTGGTTTGGTTAAATTATAATAATGCCTTATTTCATCATTGGTATAGCACTCCTAATAGGGGCTCTATTGATCTCCCGTTGGTACGTCAATGCGCCCCCGACGGCTCTAATTAGGGTGTTTAAGTGGTTGGCGATCATATTAGCCGTTTTTATCGTTCTATTTTTTTTGATTGTTGGTCCAAAGGTATGGGCGCTTTGGGCCTTACCTGTCTTATTTCCTTGGATAATGCGTGCTCGCGCTGCAGCGCGTTTAGCAAAAAACTGGTCGCGTATGTCGGGTGACAATGAGAAGGGGCAGTCTGATCCGGAACAGATGTCAGAAGTTGAGACTGGGTTTTTAAGAATGTATCTTGATCACAAAACAGGAGAAATGAATGGTGAAGTAATAAAAGGCGATTATTCTGGTCAAACACTTAGGAGTCTCAGCCTTGAAGAGCTTTTAAAATTATTATCCGAAATTGATAAAGACACTCAATCAGTTCAAGTATTAACGGCATATCTTGATAGGTATCACTGTGATGAATGGCAGCAGAATTATAGTGGTTCCGAAAGTGGCGGCAATGATCGTGCCGCTATGACTAGGGAGGAGGCTTATGAAATTTTGGGACTCGAGGGCAACGCGAGTGTAAGTGATATAAAAGAAGCACACCGTAAATTAATGGACAAAAACCATCCGGATCATGGTGGGTCAAACTTTTTAGCGACAAAAATTAATCAAGCAAAAGACGTATTATTAGGAAATTA
>CAZXGI010000125.1:0-5256 GCA_964639965.1 uncultured Rhodospirillaceae bacterium | reverse complement strand
GGAAAGACGGTTGGATTATCGCCGGTGGAAAGGACAGTTTGGATTGGTTTAAAGACCGACACAAACGGCCTAAAGCCGTGATAAACATTGCGAATTTGAAAGAACTTCGTGGTATCAAGGATCATAAGGGGTATGTCTCTATTGGTTCTGTAACAACATTGACTGAGATGGAAAATAGCAAATTATTAAATAAGCATTTTCCGGTGTTGATTGAAGCAGCATCCCGAGTCGCTAGCCCACAAATTCGAAATGCTGGAACGCTTGGAGGCAATATATGCCAGGATACAAGGTGTTCGTATTATCGCGATGGTTTTCCATGTTATAGGGCTGGGGGTAACACATGTTATGCCAACACGCCGACCGCCATGAACCGCGAGCACGCCGTATTTGATGTTGCCCGTTGCGTTGCGGTAACGCCGTCGGATACTGCGCCAGCTTTGGTTGCTTTAGAGGCTGAGATGATTGTTTCTCGCAACGGTAAAACACGAAAAGTATCAGCCGAGAAATTTTTTATCGGACCCGCAATTGATATAACGAGAATGACTGATCTTAAGAAGAATGATATTCTCGTTGAAGTAAGAATCCCGAAGAAGTGGGCTGGAGGCAAGCAGTACTTTGAGAAAGTTGCAGACCGGCAGACTTGGGATTTTTCCCTTGTCAATATTGCCATGGTGGCAAAAACTTCGGGAGGCAAGGTTTCTGACGTTCGTATGGCTTGTGGTGCTGTTGAGTGTACCCCGAGAAGAATGACCAACGTTGAGGATCTTCTCAAAGGCGAAAAAATAGGTCCGCAGCTTGAGAAACTTGCAAAACGACTTGCGGCGCAAGGAGCTAAACCGCTTAACTATAATCATTTTAAAGTACCTTTGATGGGTAATTTAGCTGCTAGGGCCGTAAGAGCACTGGCATAGTGTAATGTTTGAGTTCTTCAGAGTTACGAAGAATGTATGGGGGCAAGAAATGCTGCTGGGAGTATCCTGGGACTTTTTATGGGTTCCGGTAGCCGCAGCTTTCTGCTTCATACTTGCACATCAGGTCATTCGACTGATAAAATCATAGATAAAGAATAATATTTGGGAAAAACGTAAAGTGACTGAAGGTGATCGTCATCAAATACCCGATCGGGTATTTCATTGGGTTATGGCAGTTTTAGTCGTTATTTTACTTGGAACGGCTTTTTTACCAATTTTGGGGCTTAAGTTCAATTGGGTTCCGATCCACTGGATATCTGGTGTATTATTGATAGCCAGTGTTTTATTTCACTTATACCGATCTATATTTGTTTTAGGATTATCTGAAATGTTGCCAAAAGTTGATGATTTTCAGGTACGGTTAAAAAATGATTCTAGTTTGGATGCAAAATACGATCTGGGGCAAAAGTTATATCACTGGGCGATTGCTTTTATTATGTTAACTTTATTGATTACCGGGGGCATTATGTTAGCGAAGATAGATACGCCCCTTTGGAATCGTGACCCGTCAATTTTGAGTGATACTACGTGGGGGTTTGTATATGTTCTCCACGGGGCGGCGTCTTATCTCCTAATATTTTTCTTTATTCTTCACGTTTATTTTTCTTTTCTACCCGAGCATCGTGAGTTACTTCACTCTATGTTGAGTGGAAAAAGAAGTTCAGATAATTGATAGGTATACATAATGAAAAATGCTAAAAAAATTCGAGATCACATAGAAAAGATAGAGGAAGCATATGAGTATATGCTCGCCTATGCTGCTCAAGGAAGAGCCGAGGAAGGGGCTGGGCCCGATGGAGCTCAGATAAGAACATTTTTGAAACAATTTTCCGATGCTTTAAAGGATTTAGATAGTCATACCCCTGATATTGCTAAAGAAAATCCACCTTCTAAAAACTTTTTAGAATTTTTTAAGTCAGAAGCAAACGTTATGGCTTCGATTCTGGAGGTTCTTTTGGCTCGTGACAACATTTCTTCCGAGGTCATAGATAATACTAATGGTTTAATTTCTGTGAGGGCGTATCTTACCTCGTTGTTTTTTTTAGATAAATCTGTTTTATAAACTGGGCCTCAAATTATAAAACATGCATTTGTTGTCCCGAGATATTTGGAAAGTTTTGATTTCTGTCATAACTTTCTGCGTTGTCACTGTCAGTCAATCGTCTTCGCAGGAAATTAATATTGGCATAGATGCCTATGAGCAAGGAGATTATGCTGTAGCTTTAGAGAATTTTTTGCCATTTGCCGATATAGATACAGACTATACCCAGCTTAGAATTAGTGAAAACAATCCCATTACTGCTCCCCTTGCCCAATATTATTTAGGTGTAATGTATTGCCAAGGAAAAGGGGTGATCCGTGATAGAGTTAAGGCTTTAATGTGGTTTGATAAGTCTAGGAGGGGCGGTAATTTATTAGCCAAGAACACCACATGTAAGAAATAAAATTATTTATGGAACTAAAATCACCCTTCCAATTGTCGAGCCGTTTCGGAGATCTTCTAATGATTTTGATGCCTGGGTCATTGGGCGCTCTTCAATAGGTATAGGGGCAATTTTACCTGTTTTAGCTAATTCTATAACTCTCCTTGTTTCGTCAAGAGAGCCAGTTAAAGTGCCAATTATGCTGATTGCTCGTAGTGGAATTGTTGCTAGCGGGATCGATATTGCTCCACCATATAAGCCGACAACAATATATTTGCCCCCACGTTTAATACAGCTTAAACCGAATGCCGCGCTATGTTCAGATCCCACAAAGTCGACGACAGCAGCAATACCGCCGTTTGTATCAGCCATTAACCTTGAAATTGAATCTTTCTCCTCAGTATTATAGACATTTTCTGCGCCTAAATCTTTGGCATGTTGAAGTTTGATATCATCAATATCAGCTGCAAATATTGGATTATTGAAAATAGCTTTGCCAATTTGGAGACCCGACATGCCGACACCACCTAAACCTAGAATGAGTACCCCGTCACTTTTGTCTAATTTACCTATTTTATTTATTGCTGAATAGGCCGTGACCCCTGAGCACATGAAAGTGGCAGCTAAGCGATCGTCAATACCGTCTGTGTTGATTAGGTATTTCGAGTGAGGAACAATTACGTAGTCACTATATCCACCATTCACGTTTGTTCCGATACCATTATTTCCTTTATCACAAAGGTTTTCATAACCCTGAATGCATATGGAGCATTCACCGCAGCCTATCCAAGGAAAAACGGCACGTCTATCTCCTATTCCAATGTCATTAGCATTACTACCTAGTTCAACGACTTCGCCAAAAATCTCATGGCCTGGTGTGAACGGTAATGAACGTCTCGAACTTGTATCAATTTTGTTTTTCCCAGATAAAGTGAAGTAGCCATCATTTATGTGGACATCGGTATGACAAACGCCACAATAAAGAATTTTAATTAAGACTTCAGTTCCTTGAGGGGTCGGAGTTTCCTCTTCTACAAATGTAAGGGGTTTTTCATATTCAGTTATTTTTTGACTTCTCATATTTTAACCTTTTCTACTTTCTTCTTAAAGCGTTCATAGGTCGAGAATTTTGTCTACGATATTTATCAATTTAGTTTAATAAATACTTTTACCCGATTAAATACTGTTTTTCTCATATAGCATATCATAAGAAAAAATATGTCTAGTATGATACTATCTTATAGTCTCAAATGTAGAGGAATTTTGGAGTATTTTAAATGACCATGACCTATAAATTCGACCATGATTTATAATAATTATCATTTTGCTGTAAAGAATATGATTGTGAGCTATTTGATCTAGAAACAGGAAAAAAGGTAAAATTTTCTGAATTCAAAGGAAAATGAAACGAATTGATTTTGAAATAAAACTTGTTTTTAATATAAATTAAAAATTAAACTACTATTACGTGGGATTGAATCTCAAATTATAATTATTATCTAAGGAGGAATTATGTTTTCAAAATATAATGATAATTTAGCAGCAATATGCCTAGGGATTTATTTTTTAGGCTGTTTGGGTTATGTTGTTCAACTGATCTTCACTACCGAGGCTTGGCTAGTTGCTAATGAGATAGATACCAACGCGGTTACCGTAGCTAGAGTTTTGGGTAGTACCTGGCTAGGTATAGTTTTGGGCTTATTTTTGACTTTTATGAGAGGGCCGGACGGCCAAGGGTTGTTCTTTTGGGCACTTGGTGTAGCTCAGATTGCAACTCTCGCGACAATTCTGCATAGTCATTTTGTCCTTGCCGTGCCTACAACTGCAGATGATGCCGCAATAGTTTCAGTTCTTACTCTTTTGTTTCTTATTGGATTTTTTAGAATTAAATCAAGACTTTAATAAATAATATATCAATTAATCTAATTTATCCGCTAGGATTCAAGCAAATCTAACCAGATAAATTTAGGGGGGGTGGCTAATAAATTCATGATTTTATCTATGTCACCCCGTTCTTTGCGGTAGGCGACGTAGGCTTCATGATTAGCTCTACTATTCCATTTTTCGAGCAATACAATCCGATCTGGGTCGTCTTGATCAATACAAATTTCAATCATAATAGCCCCATCTTTTTTTCGGGTCTCCGGTACCATTACACTTAGTAATTCAACTAGTTCATCTCGTTTACCGTTATTGCAGACAAATTCAGCTGTTACAGCACATACCATTTTTTTCTCCAAAATAATTCAATGTAAACCAATATTAAATCTTATTGTTTCTATTTGTCTCTTGTCTCATTATTAAATAATAATGGTTCTTGGACAAGAACACGTATCCTCTTGCCTATATATTAAAAACAAATCAGAAGCCCCGTTTGACCATTCATCGCTTTGTCCCTATAAAACATTAGTTTACAGTATGTATAGTCTATAAATTTAACAAATTGGGGAGTATGTATTAAATGAAAAAAACTCTAACTATTTCAGCACTGCTATTGGGAATGCTGTTTTTGCCGTTTGGGTCTCCTGCCGTGAAGGCAGCCGAAGCTACAATCAAAATGGTAACAATGTTGCCAGCAAAACATCCAGTTGGAAAATCATTTGGTGGTTTTATCAAAAGAATAAATGCTGCTTTGAAAGGTGATTTTAGGATCGATTGGCGAGGTGGTCCAGAGGCTGTTCCTCAATTTAAGCAGCCAAATGCTGTAAGGCTGGGATCCGTTGATTCTACAATAACCAGTCCTAGTTATGTTAACGGAATTTTGAATGTATCCGGAGCTTCAAACTACTCTAATAAGACTTATGCAGAGAGAAAGGCGGCTGGTTTTCATGATTATTTTGCTAAACTCCATGTAGCGAAGG
>CAZXGI010000124.1:0-5280 GCA_964639965.1 uncultured Rhodospirillaceae bacterium | reverse complement strand
ATGAACGAAGAAATGCATTCAATTCGCGTAGTTGACTACATAGCGGAATTCATTGTTAAGTTAGGTGTTAGAAATGTATTTATGCTGTCTGGGACAGGCTCTGTTTATCTAGATGATGCCTTCGCGGTTCATGAAAAAATCACTTATACTTGCGCTCGTCATGAGGCAGCGGCTGTACTTATGGCCTCAGCCGCAGCCAAATTATCAGGCGGTTTAGGGGTTGTAATTTCCACCACAGGTCCCGGGGCTACAAATGCTATTGGAGGTGTTGCTGAAGCATGGGTTGATTCTGTTCCTATCTTAGTTTTTTCTGGACAGGTGGCAGTTGATCAGACTATTGCCGGAGTTAAGAGCTTTGGCATTCAAGGCTTTAATATTATTGAAAATGTAAAACAAATAACGAAATATTCGCACCGAGTGGATGATCCTAGGACCATAAGATATCATCTGGAGAGAGCCGTTGAAGAAGCTTTATCTGGGCGGCCCGGACCAGTGTGGCTGGATCTTCCAATAGACGTCCAGTCGGCAAAGATCAAGCCTAATATGTTAGAAAAATATGACAAGAAAAAGCCGGAAATCGTTACTAGTAGTACCGATATACAAGCAGTTTTAGATGGTTTGCGTCGTAGCCACTCTCCATTAATTGTCTTTGGGCAAGGGGTTCGGAATGGAAATGCTATTTCTGAGCTTGACGAATTTTTGAAAGTAACGTCAATACCCTCAATTTGTTCTAGAATGGGGTTTGATATTTTAGAGAGGTCTCATCCTAATTTTTTCGGTCTGGGTGGTTTCCGGGGTAATGGTGTTTCCAATAATATTTTTAGCAAGTCTGATTTTATCATAGCAGTAGGGTGTAGCTTTACTCATGCGTTTGGTGGTGAAGAATATGAATATATGGATAAAGATGCCTCCTTGGTAATGGTTAATCTCGATAAAGCAGAAATGACGAAGCCAGGCCTGAGGGTTCAAATGGCTTTGAACATTGATGTTAAGATTTTTTTTACATACTTGCTTGCTGCGATCAATAATGATGAGAAAGGTTTAAATTTTAAAGATTGGTTAGGACTTTGTGTGTCTTTGAAGGAAAAAGCAGTTGGATATTTAAAACCACCAATGACCAATCCAATAAATTCATACTTTTTGATCCAGTGCTTAAATAATTGCTCAAATGAAAACCATATTTTTACTAACGATGCCGGAAGCGCAAATTACGTGAGTTCACAAGCCCTTTCATTGAAGAGCGGACAACGCGAGCTTACATCTGGGGCGTTTTATAGCATGGGGGTGGCGCTACCATTGGCAATTGGAGCTAGCGTTGCTGAACCGGATAAGCAGGTAATTGTAATAACCGGTGACGGTTCAATTGAATTGAATATTCAAGAGTTGCGTACCGCCTCTAAAGCCCAGCTAAATATAAAAATATTTGTTATAAATAATGGAGGTTACGCATCTATTCGGAAGTCTCAAGATGAAATGGCTGGCGGTCGTTACACTGATGATCAAGATGTGTTAAACTTTAGAAAGGTCGCCGATGCATTTGAACTTCGTTATTTATTGCTGGATGATTGCCAATCTATAGAAAATTTGATTAAGAGTGAACTTAATTATTCTGACCCTTGTTTAATCGAAGTATTATGTGATCCTAGCCAAGAAATTAATGACTCATTTTTAGAAGTGGAAAAATTATAGGGCAGTCTATGGATATCTCAAAACTCCAGGATAAAGCATCTTATGTTAGATTATCGGCACTTGAGAATGCTGTCCGAGCTGGGAAAGGCCATTTAGGCGGCACTTTCTCATGTGTAGAAATCCTAGTAATGCTTTATTATGGTGGTTTCTTAAAAATCACACCGGAAACTGCGAATAATCCAGATAGAGATTATTTTTTTATAGGAAAAGGCCATGCCTGTTTGGCAATCTATCCAATTCTCTATGAATTAGGTTTTATTTCTTATAACCGTTATATGGAATACGGTACTGATGGATCTACATTAGGCGGCCAATTAGATATAACGGTTCCTGGCGTTGAGTGTAATACAGGTTCTCTAGGGCATGCGTTGGGCCTTGCGGCAGGTGTTGCGCTGGCATCAAAGCTAGATAAGAAGAAAAATCGAGCTGTGGCTCTTCTGGGCGATGCAGAATGTGAAGAGGGGTCTGTTTGGGAAGCGATAATATTTTCAGCTGAACAGAGATTAGGTAATTTAACATGCATAATTGACCGAAACAGATTATCAGTTACGCGCATAATGGATGACAGTATAATATTTAGTAATTTTTGTAAGAAAATAGAACTCTTTGGCTGGAAGTGTTTAGTTATTGATGGACACGATCTCAATGCAATCAGTGATGCTCTTGAATTTTCTGGAGTTGCTTCTAAACCAACTATGATCGTCGCTAATACTGTAAAGGGTAAGGGCGTGAGTTTTATGGAGAATATAACTAAGTGGCACCATCAAGTTCCTACCGAGACAGAAGTGGCTTTAGCAAGAGAAGAATTGCAACAGGTGAGTTCCTAAGATGCCAAATTCTAATGATATCAGGGATGCCTATTTTGATACTATTCTCGAGGAAGTGCGTTTAAATAAGGACATCTTAGTTCTCAGTGCAGACATGGATGCCTTCAGTTTGCGTGTTTTAGAAAAAGAGTTCCCTAGTCAATATCTTAATGTTGGTGTTTCAGAACAAAATATGATTAACGTTGCTGCAGGTTTGGCTTTATCTGGGAAAATAGTTTTTTGCTATAGCATAGCGGCGTTTGCAACGATGCGTTGTTTGGAGCAGATAAAAGTCAATATTTGTAGCATGAATTTACCCGTAACGATTGTTGGTGCAGGAGCTGGTTTCTCCTTTGGTTACGATGGCCCCACTCACCATGGGCATCAAGATCTTTCGTCGATGCGCTTGCTTCCAGAAATGAGGATAATTGAGCTAAGCTCAAACGATTTGGCTGTAAAAGCAGTTGAATACTCACTAGGCGAGAAAGGTCCGTGTTACGTTCGGTTAGATAAAGGACGATTTCCGAATTGGAGTAGCCAAAAGGTTGACTTTAACAAAGGCTATAGGATCCTTCGGCCTTTGCAAAAGAATAATATTATTACAAATGGTTTTATGTCAGAGAGAGTTTGTTGTGTAGCGGATAGACTGGAAAGTATTGGCCAAAAATATGGGGTTATCGATTTATTTTTGGTGAAGCCTGTTACAGATGCGTTCATTAATGACGTTTTAATTGGATCTGATCTTGTAATTTCTGTTGAGGAAAGCTGCGTAATTGGTGGTTTAGGGTCATTACTGGCTGATTTGATTTGCGCCGAGAAAATTCCCTGTAATCTGCATAAAATCGGAGCACCTGACCGGCAGTTTATTGAGTATGGAACTCGTGAATGGTTTCATGAAAAATATAAGATTGATGAAATAGGAATTTATAACTACCTGGAAAGTATTCCCGAAGAATTGGGAAAAAATAGTTTAACTTGAAAAAATTGACACCTTATCCAATTGCTTTGGGAACCGGGGATTTTTTTTGGAATGCGGAATTACCGCATGAAGGTAAAATTGACCTTATAAGGCTCGCGTTAGATTTAGGTGTTAATATAATAGACACCGCGGAATCGTACGGTAATTCGGAGGCGTTAGTTGGTGAGGCGATAAGAAACAGACACTCTAAAGTGATGGTGGCGACGAAGGTCTCACCAGAAAATTTGACGTATAAAAAGGTGATTAATTCATGTTACAAAAGTCTTGAGAATCTAGGAATTGATTATATTGATATATATCAAATACATTGGCCGAACCCTTCTATACCTCTTCAGGAGACCTTAGATGCTTTTTTGTACTTATATGAAAATAAACTTATTAGAAACATAGGCCTTTCTAATTACACTTTATCCGATCTTGAATACGCTGCTAAATATTTGGGAACGGCACCATTTACCTCAATTCAAACTGAATATAATCTTTACGAGCGCTCAATTGAGGAAAACGGCGTCATTGAGTTCTGTACCCAAAATAATACAAAGATCTTGGCTTATAGCCCATTGGACCAAGGGCAAATTAATTTGATTGATATGCAGAAAAAAAATGCATTAGTTCAAATTGCAGAAAAACATGGAGTTTCAGTGTACCAGATAATACTAGCCTTTCTTTTGCGTATACGTGGCTTAATCACAATTATCCGAACAACATCGGGAGCACATTTGGCAGAAAATACGATGGCAACCAAGGTAAAGTTGACAGCTACAGAAATTAATCGTTTGGAGACTATTTTTCCTATGGAAATATCGCATATATCAACGGATAAAATTAGGGTATCCGTTGATGGGGAATGGAACCGTGCCGTTTATAAAACCCTGGAGGAGGCTCTGGAAAATAAGCTAGGTTTAGCACCTAGTCCAAAAGAACTTGCAAAAACAATTACAAATAGTGAATTATTGAAACCTGTTAGATTGAAGCTTGCATCAGACGGGAAAACATACGACTTGGTTGCCGGAAGAATTCGTTATTGGGCCTGGGTTATTGCGCATCTCCCGAAGGTAAGTAAAATCCCAGCTTATATAAGAGACAGTTAATAAATTAGGGTAGTTGTTTGTTATGAAAAACAAGATCGGTATCAAGAGTTATAAAAGTGATAGTGAGCATAATGTTGACGAGGCTATTTTTGAAGCATTTAGAAATACACCGATACCAAATGACCAGCTTTTAGAGAACCTAGGTATTTTTATTAGTTCCAAGGACTTCTCGAGGTTATTATTTATGCATCATATATATCAAAAAATTATCGATGTGCCCGGTATAATAATGGATTTTGGAACCCGTTGGGGAAATAACTTAGCTTTGTTTAGTACGTTTAGAAGCATGTATGAACCGTTTAACCGCCATCGAAAGATAATTGGATTTGATACGTTTACCGGCTTCCCGGAATTACACGAAAAAGATGGAAAGTCCAATCTCATGGCAACGGGTAATGCTGCAACAACGTTGGATTATCAATCCTACCTTGAGCATATTATGTCTTTGAAAGAAAAACAGAACCCTCTTTCTCATATTAAGAAATTTGAATTAAGGACTGGTGATGCTTGCGTTGAGTTGCCTAAATTCTTAGACGAGAACCCACAGACTATAATTGCTCTGGCCTATTTTGACTTTGATATTTATATACCAACTTTGCGCTGTTTAGAGATAATTAAAGATCGTCTTGTTAAGGGGAGCATTATTGGCTTTGACGAATTGAATGATGAAGACTCACCTGGTGAAACTCTGGCATTGATGGAGGTGTTTGGGTTG
>CAZXGI010000123.1:0-5351 GCA_964639965.1 uncultured Rhodospirillaceae bacterium | reverse complement strand
ACTTTCAAACATTTTCCGGAATTTCAATGACAAGTCACGGGTAAACCCGCTCCTTTATTTAAGCATCCGGATTTTTGAAAGAATAGGCTGTTTTGTATGAAGGACGCCCTTGCACTCGTTGCCACCAAACGCCTGTTCTTGGACGCTTTTTCCAATCTAAAAGGGGTTCTACTCCATTCGCTTCAAACCGTTCTATAAAGGGTGCTATCGCGATATCAGCCAAAGAGAAGTGGTCACCTGCTAACCAACTTGAATTGATTAAAACCTCTTCCATTTTATCCATTACTTCGCAAAGGCGTTCCGTCGCAAAACGTTCATCTTCTTCCGAAATCCCGATATCCATGCGCTTAAGCATGATCGCTCGTTTCTCCGCTCCTGGAAATCGTGCTAAAATTTCTCGTTGTTCCTCCTTCGTAAAAAGCTTGTCCACTCTGGGGACATGCCGTTTGTTATAAGAAATTATATTAATATTTTTGTGAACGCACGATTCAGCAGTGTCTAGCCACAAACGCATCAAAGATCTTTGGTAACTATCTTTAGGTTTTAATGGCACCTCAGGGAATGCATCATCGAGATATTCAACGATAACATTCGATTCAATAATTATATTACCATTGTGCTCTAATGTAGGAACAACACCATTGGGATTGAGCTTAATATATTCGGGTTCTAAATTTTCCAATTTTTTTACAATATCTATATGTCGACTCTCCCACTCCAGGCACTTCTCCGCCAAGGCCAATCTCACTTTACGAGAACACGTTGAACTCCAAAAATGATATAATTTCAGCACCCTCTATTCCTTTTCATTATTCATTAGGTAAAATCGGTACTTTATATTGAGACTGTACAAAATACCCCCAAACTCCTCAAGTTAGAGTCATATTTTTAACTTGCCAAATAGCTTTAACCTCTATTTAGATTCAAAGGTAAAATTAAAAAAAAACTGGGGAATTTTATATGTCTAATCAACTTCTTATAGACAGCGTCAACGACATTACCACAATCCGCATAAACAATTTAAAAAATGGCAACCGCGTAAGTGACGAAATGGCTTTGGAGCTAACAGAGATGATCAACAAAGCCCAAAATGATAGCCATTTCATCATATTTAGGAGCGAAGGTAAAGATTTCTGCCTTGGACGTGCAGTAATGGGTGAAAAACCTGGAGTTCTTCCTGAGGCCTTGGAAATGCGCTCAAAGTTTGATGTTATATTTGAACTATACGACGCATTTAGAAATTCAGAAGTTCCAATTTTAGGGATAATTCAAGGCGACGCCCATGGGTTTGGTGCTGCTCTCGCTGCCCTCACGGATATAACAATTTGTAGTGATAAAGCTAGGTTTTCACTACCGGAAACGTCCCATAATATAATGCCGACGATGGCCATGTCAGCATTGATGGGTCGTGTAGGTCGTAAGGCATTGATGTATATGACGTACACATGCGACATAATTGACGCTAAAACTGCACTAACATTTGGCCTTGCCAGTCAGGTAGTACCTGATAAACAACTGGATTCAACAGTAGAAGCTACAATATCCAAACTGAGCCGAATTCCTCGAAGTGCTATAAAGGCTGTAAAAGAATTTTCAGCGGAGGGAGAAGAATTATCCACAAAATCAGCAAAAGCTTACGCAAGAAATTTGCATGCCACTATTAACAGTTCTGAATCTTTGCGTAAATAAATACATTATGTTTAAATTTAGCTTACTTGACTATTATAAAAACCAGTAAGTTAAAGTAACCCAATAGCCGACTATAATTTCTTGGATTGCATTAAAATATGTTTCACGTGGCTCAGTCTGGATTAATCTCAACGTCATCGAAGGACCTCGATAACTTTGAAATTGTTCGACCAAAGACTGTAAATGAAGCCGTTTCTTATTTGAATAATTTCAAAACCGATCCAGTAGCCTATGCAGGAGGGATCGATTTAGTAACGGCTTTTAGAGAAAATAAAAAGATTGGTACGCTTGTATGGCTGAAAGATATCGACGAATTAAAAACTATTTCCATAATTGATAATTGCCTGCGGGTTGGCGCACTAGTAACCCTTGCTGAGGGAGTTGATGAAAAAAAACTTGATCAAATACCCGGATTTAGAAAAGCATGGCAAAAAATTGCAAATGTCAGAATACGCATGCAAGCAACAATAGGTGGCAACATCATGGCACGCCGCGTCAGTTATGAAATGCCTATTTTATTAACAGCGTTAAAATCAAGAATAAATTTTTTAAACAACGATGGACACTTTAATTTACCACCAGAGAAAATATTGAGAACAAACAAGCTAAATGGAGCATTATTAACTTCTATAGATATACCACTTAGCAACAATCCTCGAATAGATTATGAGCGCTCGCTCCGACCACTATATACACAAGCTCTCGCGACCTTTAGTGAAGATAGCGAAATTATTGAACGTGTGGTCATTGCAACAGAATTCCTTCGTCCTCATATATTTGAGATCAAAAAGGATGTTAAAGACAATGTTGCAGTATTCAACAAGTTGCCACTAGATTACTGCGATTTAAGACTTAGCAATAATTATATCGGTAGCCTAGTTCCTATATTTTATAAACGACAATTAGCGCGCATAGAAAGAAATCCATGACAAACACGGTAATATTAAATTTTACGCTTAATAATAAAAAAAAGACAATTGAAGTACCTACAAACCTAACCCTCATCGATCTTCTTCGAGAAAATTTTGGTTTGAGAGGAACTAATCTTTCATGCAACCAAGGTGTTTGTGGTTCATGCACTATAATTATAGATGGTAGCCCAGTAGCAGCCTGTCATAAATTTGCATTCGAAATTGAAGACTCTAATATTCAAACAATAGAAGGTCTAGCAATGCAGGACGGCAAACTTGATCCTGTACAGGAAGCATTTGCCGACCTAAGTGCATTTCAATGTGGTTTTTGCACCCCCGGTATGATTATGCTATCGCGAGCCTTATTGAATAAGAACCCTAACCCATCTGAGGAAACTATTAAAGAATGGATTAGTTCAAATATTTGCCGTTGCACGGGATACGCAATGATTATCGAAGCAGTCAAACTGGCCTCACAAAAAACACGTAAGATCCAAGTGACATGAAACTTAATGATTTAGATATTTTATCCGGTGAAATTCGAAGACGTGATGCCTATGAGAAGGTCACGGGAAATGCGACCTATACGACGGATATAAATCTACCAAATATGTTACACGCGAAAGCCCTTCGCAGCCCACTGGGACATGCGCGGATAGTAGATATAGATTCCTCCACAGCACGAAATATGGAGGGTGTACGGGCAGTTTTGACGAGAGAAGATATAAAAAAATATCCAAAAGAAGATTTAATGCCTGTATATGGTTATTTCATAAAAGACCAACCTCTAGTCGCGATGGATAAAGTTCTCTACAAAGGAGATATAATCGCAGCAGTCGCAGCAGATAGTGAGCGCATAGCAAATAAAGCGCTCGCAGAAATTAAAATCGAATTTGAAGAACTTCCAGTTGTATCGACGATCCAAAGTGCTTTAGCCGAAACAGCTCCTGAACTATTCGAGGAGCCCCCAATCGGTATTGTACCAATCTATGGTAAAGGCGCTTCAGGTGAACTTCGAAATAGTAAGAATATTTGCTATACCTTTAAGTATGAAACAGGCGCAGACGAAATATTCGATAGCTGCGACCATATATTCGAAGACCAGTTTGAATTCTCGCGTATGCATCATCTCCATCTCGAGCCATTTATTACAATCGCATCATGGCATGATAATGGTAAAATTGATATTTGGTCCGCCTGTCAAAATCCATTTCCGCTCAGAAAAGAAATATCACGAATATTTAAAATACCCGAAAATAATATCTCCGTTAAAGTCAACTACCTCGGTGGTGGTTTTGGCGCAAAAAATAATTGTAAAACTGAGCCCATAGCAATTTTATTATCAAAAATTGCTAAACAGCCGGTTAGATTTTGTCTAACAACAGATGAAGGTTTCTATACCAACACCCAACATGCCGCTATTTTGAAATTAAAAACGGGTGTCATGAGCGATGGAACATTGATCGCACGAGATAGCGAAATATTCCTGGATGCCGGGGCTTACTCCGATGGAAGCCCTCTTGTAGCAGAAAAAGCAGGTTACCGAATTCCTGGTCCATATCACTATAAGCATATAAGAACAATTTGCCACTGCGTTATGACCAATACAGCACCAGCAGGACCTTTCCGAGGATTTGGAGGCACTCAAACGACGTGGGCCTCCGAATCCCAAATCGATATGATAGCGGCTCGTCTCAAATTAGATCCCTGCGACCTGCGCATGAAAAACCTCCTTAATCTCAAACAACCATTTGTACCCGGCGAGAGTGGAATGGATAGTGATCTGAGGGAGGGTCTCAATCTTGTTAAAAAACAGATAGATTACAAGAAAAAGCGAAAAGATTTAAATAGAGGGGTTGGAGTATCCATTGGATTCAAAGACGGAGGTGGAGTAAACAAACCATCTTCGGCTCGCGTTAAGGTTTCAACTAACGGTGATATTTTTTTACAATGCGGCACGATTGAACTGGGTCAAGGAGCCCAAACAGCCTTACCTAATATTGTCGCACAAATTTTAAGTACACAAGTAAAACGGGTACGTCTGATGCCAATCGATACAGATCATACACCATTTGATCAGGGAACGAATGCTAGCTCAGGTATTGCTGTCATGGGACAAGCCGTTGAACTGGCCGCACTAGACCTCAAATCAAAAATTCTTGATTTCGCAGCAACTCAGCTAGAGTGTGATATTAAAGATATTGATCTCGACGATTGGGCTATCATTAAGGGGAACGAGAAAATCCCACTAACACCGATGATCATGAACACTTATGGCGGCACAGGCTTTGAATTTTCGGGAGAAGGTTTCCATAAATCATCCAACACGCATGAGGCTCCACTCGAAGCACCCTGTGTTTTTTGGGAATATGGCTGGGGTGCCGCTGATGTTACAGTAGATATTGAAACTGGCCAAATAACTATCAATAAACTCGTCGTGAGTGGTGATGCTGGCAGAGCTATTAATCTAAATGTATGCCGAGGCCAAGACGAAGGCGCTGCTATCATGGGCCTTGGCCAAAGTTTGTTCGAACATATGATCTATGATGGGCCCCATCTCGTTAATGATAGTGCATTAACCTACCGAGTGCCGATGGCAAGAGATTTACCGAAAGAGTTTATTTCAATAACTCAAGAGCAGGGATACGGCCCAGGCCCATTTGGATCAAAAGGCATGGGCGAAGGCGGTATACTTCCCGTTGCATCGGCAATTGCTAACGCCATCTATAACGCAACCGGTATCCGTATTAC
>CAZXGI010000122.1:0-5374 GCA_964639965.1 uncultured Rhodospirillaceae bacterium | reverse complement strand
ATTAAAGATTAAAAACCTTAATTGCCGTTTTCTCAAAAATTCGCTTATGGTAATTCTGTGGCAGAAACTTTACCCTTTCTTGGGCGGTATCCATATGCCCTATTAAATGAGGGTAATCACTCCCAAACATAACATGATCTGAACCTCCAACATCAAGGCACATTTTAATTGCAGCAGGCGTAAAACCTAAAGAATCATAATAAATATGCTGAAGGTACTCACTGGGGTGTCGTGATATCTTTTGTCGGCATGGAGCCATAAAATCATAACAGGCATCAAGGCGTCCTGCTATAAATGGTAAAGTACCACCAACATGGGCGGCGATCAATTTTAAGTCAGGATATCGATCAAAAAAACCATCAAATATCATTCTAGAAACAGCAATTGAAGTATCACACACAAAGCCTACTGACTGAATCAAATTATAATCGCCAAGTTTAGATTGTATTGAATCGGTCGGTGGCGAAGGGTGAAGCAATACTGGAAGCGATAGCTTATTTATTTCAGACCAAATTGGAGCAAGGGTGTCATCAGTTAAGGCAATACCCTCAATATTTGTACCTACAAAGACACCGACTGCTCCCAATTCAATTGCATTTGAAAGTTGTTGTTTTGCCTCATTAGGATGCTGCCATGGCAAAGTTGCAAGGAAACGAATGCGGTCGGGAAAAAGCTTTTGTTGCTCTGACATTTCCTTGTTAATTATTTGTGATAATCGGGAGGCCTCGTGTTCGTCGGCCCAATAGACACTTGGTGTCGAGAGCGAAACTATTGCAAGATCAACTCCCGCCAAGTTCATATCATCAATTCGTTTTTGGTAATTTAACATTTCGGGTTCTACAGGCATATATGGCCGTCCACCGAGTGCGATCATAGGATTGCCGTTGACAGTAACAGAACCATATTTTGGGCTCCTGCCTATTGATTTGACCCAACTAGAATTCATCATGTGTGTGTGGACATCGATGCATGCCATGGGCCTTTGTCCTTTTATTAAAGTTAAATCAGAACCTGAGACGTGAAGTATTTGAGTTTAAAAAAACTTACCTGTTTTCTAAACTTTCAAGAACTTCAACCAGACGTTCCTGGACACCGCTGTCTGGGACGCTGTTGGTAATACAGCCGTCGTCTTTCACCCAATCTAGTTTAGCATTGGTCCAAATTTCTAACCAAGGTTTGAGATCTTGGGTCTCATCAAACATACCTATAGGAATACTGGTCATTCCTTCCATGGCATCTAGGGTTGCATAAACATTAGTGTGACAATTAGGACAATGCTGAGTATAGAGGTTCCCCCCACTTCCCCCCTGATAGACATACTCACTGATAGCACCAGACCATGTAACTTCGTCTGAAGAATACATAGCCCTGACACCCATTATTCCAGTTAGTCTCCTGCAACTGTTACAGTTACATTGAAGAACCAACATAGGTTTTAATTCAGTTTCAAACTTAACGTTGCCACAATGGCATTGTCCCGTATAACTCATACTTTCGACTCCCGATTATTTGTTATTTTTTTTAATAATTGTTATGTAATTCTTTTTTTTGCTTTTTCTATAAAAGACGATAGTTCGTCTAGTTCTTTTAAATCAAGTTTTTTAAGATCCATGATACATTTCAAGTTTTCTGTTTCCAGATTAATGCGGTCCATACTTTTTGACCCTCTGGGCACGATTTCAAATGTACGCACTTCCTCCCTAATACCTTTTACCGTAACTTTCTCCATTTCTGTACACTCGATATCATCAGAAATTTGGCTATATGTGTCAAACGAAACCAGTATTGAGCCAGGCCTAGTTATTGCCTCTAGCCTTGCCGCCAAATTTACCTGTCCCCCAATAACAGTATAATCTAATCTGTCTTCACTCCCAAAATTACCCACCGTGCAATAGCCAGTGTTTATTCCCACGCGCATCTTCAGTGGTTCGCGAAGACCGAATTTTTGGGCCCATTCATTTTCAAGCTCATCCATTTTCTCTTGCATGGCAATTGCCATGTTCACGCAGTTAAGCGCGTCTTCTTTAACACCTTCACTTTTGGGGTCCCCAAAAAATACTATTATTCCATCTCCGACATATTTGTCGATGGTGCCACCAAACTCGAGTGCTATTTTTGACATTTCTGTTAAATAATAATTTAGCATTGCCGTAATTTCTTCTGATTCCAACGAATCGGAAATGCCTGTGAATCCAACTAGGTCCGAAAAAAATATCGTTAGTTTTTTGCGTTTACTAGTAAGATCTACATTCTGTTCACCGGAAAAAATTGATTTGTAGAGTTGTGGAGATAGATATTTGGAAAGTTGGGCGGAGATTGATTCTATTTTATTTTTTGCTTCTTCGGCCAATTCTTTTTGACGTTCCATTTCAGATGCCAAGCTTTTTCGAAGTTGAGCTTCCAGCTTTTGTTTTTTTAACAGCTTATCTAGTTCTTCTGTTTTAGCTACCGCCAATTCATGTGACTCTTCGGCCCGTGCCTTTTGTTTTTCCATTTCTTGAGATAAATTTTTATGCAATGATGATTGGAGCCTGAGTTTTTTGAGCTCCTTCTGCATCTTTGCATATTCTGATTCAGACTTTATGTCGTTCATTTATCGACCCTATGGTAATACTAAGCTAATGCTCCTTAACCTAAATCTTAACACTGTTGCGTGGATTAAACCTGGTAATCTGAATTAGCAATGATTGCAGCGAATTGTATCGAATATTTCATCCCAATCGCCGTCATCGGCAACATAATCTAAAAGACAACGAACGGCTTTGGATTTGTCAGTAAAATCATACTTTTCTGTAATTTCTTGGAGCATATCTTGGGAATCAGAATTAATTTCAAAAGAAACCGTTATTTTATTCTTGGCCATAAGTTGGATCCTTTTTTAGTTATAAAATCAATTTTTAGTTAGGCGTAAAATTATAGTTTTCATGATCAAAAATGTTAAACCGTCATCCAAAAAATCTCAACAAATTAAATAAGTTTTATATTGGGAAATATTTCTCTAAGCTTTTTTAAGTTTTTCGAAGATACAAGGTGGTATATATTTTCATTGATTATATTTTATGAAGATTACAAAAATAAATAACATGTTGCGTAAATCCGAATGAAAATGCCAGAAAAATTAAAAACTGGAAAAATGGGAAATTTGTATTTAATTTTATTCTCACTTCTGGCATTTGTTTTTGTTTTCGGACTTGTTGCAAGATTTTTTGAATGAAAATATTATGAATGACTACCTCCAACTAAGATTTTGGATTGAAGCGGAAATATTTTTTAGTCCATTAGAATTTTAGATATTTATTTGAAACAATCATGCGAATAAAACCATTTAATTTATTATATTAAAATGTGGAAAAAAAATTGAGTAATTTATCGCGCGACGCGCTTAATATTGAAGATCTTCGAAAATTAGCTCGTAAGCGGCTTCCAAAATCTTTATTTGATTTTTGTGATAAGGGTAGTGAAGATCAGGTTTCGATGCGCGATAACCGTGTTGCGCTTGATCGTATTAAACTAATGCCTAGGATTTTGCGGGACGTCTCTACGCGAGATCCAGGTATAAATTTATTTGGAAAATATCATAGTTTACCAATTTTAATTGGACCCACCGGGCCAGCAGGAGTTGTTTGGTATCGAGGTGAAACAGCCATAGCATCTGCTGCGGCTCGTGCTAATATTCCATATACGCTTGCTAGTACTGCTAATACGGCTATGGAAAAAATTATTGAAAATGGAGGAGGAACTCAATGGTATCAACTTTATATTTGGCAAGATATTGACGCGGCTTTAGTCACTGTAAAACGTGCTTATGACGCAGGTTTCGAAGCCTTGGTTTTGACAGTAGACTCTCCGGTCTACAACAACCGAGAGATTGACATAAGGAATGGTCTCGTTTTGCCGCCTCGACCCACCGCAAGGAGTGCTATCGATAGTTTACTCCACCCTCGTTGGCTTTTTGGCACAATAGGTCGTTACTTTTGTGCTGAAGGCCGTTTCCCAGTGTTCGCCAATATACATGTACCCCAAGGGTCCGAGGGGAATGCAACAAGCTATGTTGCTGCTAAATTCAAGGGATTTTTAAACAAAAATGAAACTCTTGACTGGGATTTTGTTAAACGTCTTAGGGAACTTTGGTCACGCAAATTATTGATCAAGGGTTTACTCCATCCAGAGGATGCTGTTTTGGCTGCAGATTGCGGAGTTGATGGGATTTTTGTTTCCAATCATGCTGGTAATGTTAACGATACGGCGATAACAGCGTGGGATGCTTTGCCTGCTATAGCTGATAGCGTTAAGGGCCGCCTAACGATAATAGCTGATACTGGTGTTCGCCGCGGTAGTGACGTATTGAAGGGGCTCGCCTTAGGAGCAGATGCAATAGCTATTGGCCGCGCGATATTATATGGTCTTGGGGCTGCTGGTGAAGCAGGTGTGTCCCGAGTGTTAGAAATTTTCGACGCTGAAATTCGCCGGACAATGGCAGTTATGGGAATGCAAGATATTTCGTCTATAAACCGGGATCATGTCCGTTTACCTGGAGATCTGCCGGTTTCAGGATTTTTTAGACAACCATAAACTTTGTTTTGGTCAATTCATTATATATTTTTTTCTAAGAATCCACTTAATATACTATTTTCTATGGGTCTGTTCATGCGATAAGGGTATACGGTCAAAGTTTAATTCTAATGATACTAGGTGAAATTTTGCTATACGAAAAAGTTACTTTCTAAATTTTGTCGGCAAATAACATATTTTTACGTTCGTTCAACCATACATCAGCATATCCACAATTCCTATATTCTTTATAATAGGGACCTCCTGATGTGAAATGCAGGTTTGAAATATCTTCGACTTGTTTTGCTGGATCGTAATCAACAAGATGGTTCCAGCGATTGGGAATGGCTCCAATTTGGTTTTCATTTGATAACCAACGAAAACAATGTAAGTCTAATCCACTTGCAGTGTTGACATATTCTGGCGTTAACATGTCACACTTTTTGCAATTGAGTAACATTACACTAGACCAATTTTTTTTTTCATAAACAGTTTGAGTTTGGTT
Organism: uncultured Rhodospirillaceae bacterium; assembly: GCA_964639965.1. GTDB lineage: Bacteria > Pseudomonadota > Alphaproteobacteria > Rhodospirillales > UBA2165 > TMED23. The sequence continues at coordinate 318 of CAZXGI010000122.1, read as the reverse complement.
GAGAAACTTTGTTTTTTCTCTCGGGATATGATTGTGCTTCACGCATTGCACGGCAAATTTACTGTCACGAAGCTCCCATAGTTTCCCAATATCATCCAATACTAACATATCGCAATCCATAAAAATTGCCCAGCCATCAAAATTACAAAGGTGCGGAGTGAGAAAACGAGAAAATGAAAATTCCGTAGACTGAAGGCCAGCGCGATCTCTCCACAACAGGGTCTTCAATTGTGCTAAATTGATTGGCGTTATTGCAACGGGTTGGGTCGACCGAACTTGGATAGAATGGGATAAAACATTAAAAGCAACAGCTTCTCG
>CAZXGI010000121.1:0-5641 GCA_964639965.1 uncultured Rhodospirillaceae bacterium | reverse complement strand
TTTCTTTGGTTGAGAATCGTCATAGAATTCGTCAGGCGGCTCGTAATTTAAAAATCTTTCTGGGGGGGCAAGTTAAATTTGCCGATAATTTAAATAGTGAACGAGCAGCAGTATCTTGAATAATTCGCATTTAAAAATTGGTGTGGCTGGATTGGGTACGGTTGGTGTGGGCGTGGTTAAGCTGCTCAGCAACCAAACAGGTCTCATTTCTCTAAAAGGTGGCCGCGAAGTAAAAATAACGGCTGTTTCGGCGCGAGATCGGTCGAAAGATCGGGGCGTTAACCTATCAGATATTAGGTGGTTTGATGACCCAATTGAACTTGCTACTGATAAAAACGTTGATGTGGTAGTTGAATTAATCGGTGGAGAAGATGGTATCGCAAAAGAATTGGTGGAAGTCGCGATAGCTAATGGCAAGCATGTGGTCACAGCAAATAAAGCTTTAATTGCTCACCATGGAACTGAAATTGCTAGGTCTAGTGAAGCAGCTAATGTTACCGTCGCTTTTGAGGCAGCAGTTGCGGGGGGTATACCCATTGTAAAAGCTCTTAAGGAAGGTTTGGTTGGTAACAAAATATTACGTATTTTTGGAATTTTGAATGGTACATGTAACTATATACTTAGTGAAATGCGCCAAACTGGCAAAGAATTCGATGTAGTTCTGAAAGAAGCTCAAGACCTTGGGTATGCCGAGGCCGACCCGACACTCGATATAGATGGGGTAGATACTGCCCATAAATTAGCAATTCTGGCTAGTTTAGCTTTTGGATGTGAAGTGAACTTTAAGGGTATTCATATTGATGGTATCCGCCGAATTTCGCCGCTTGATGTAGGGTTCGCAAATGATCTGGGCTACCGAATTAAACTGCTTGGTATCGCGCGTCAGACTGAATTAGGAATTGAACAACGTGTCCATCCCTGCATGGTTCCAATAGATGCACCACTCGCACACATTGAAGATGTATTTAATGCTGTCGTCGCAGAAGCTGATTTTGTTGGTACAACAATGTACGAAGGCCCTGGAGCCGGTGAAGGACCGACTGCTTCGGCTGTGGCCGCGGACATTGTTGACATTGCTCGCGAAAGGATATCAAACACATTTACAATACCAGCGATTGAGCTAAGCAAATCACAAGTTATACCTATTTCTGATCATGTTGGATCCTACTATGTTCGTTTTATGGTGCTAGATAAACCAGGTGTTTTTGCTACAATCGCTAATGCATTGAAAGATAATGATGTATCAATGGGATCTGTATTGCAACGCGGTAGATCACAGAAGGACGCCGTACCAGTGGTTCTGACGACCCATTCAACGGATGAATGTTCGATGAAAGCAACGTTAGATTTGATAGCTAAAAGTGAGGCTGTCGTCGAGCCGCCGTGCATGATTAGAATAGAGCCCTTTGAGAGTTTAAAAAAATAAATTAAAAAGGTAAAAATTATGGGTGAATATACTTCTAAGATGGATCGAAATTTGGCGCTCGAAGCAGTGCGTGTAACCGAAGCCGCAGCAATAGCTGCTTCACGTTTGATGGGTCGAGGAGATGAAAAAGCAGCAGATCAGGCCGCCGTTGATGCGATGCGTAGCGCTTTAAATAGTCTCCACATGAAGGGCACTGTGCGCATAGGTGAGGGAGAACGGGATGAAGCGCCAATGTTATATATTGGTGAGGAAGTCGGCACAGGAAATGGCCCAAAAATTGACATTGCCTTAGACCCTCTTGAGGGGACGACAATCACCGCAAAAGGCGGTCCTAATGCTTTGGCAGTTATTGCAATGGCTGAGGAAGGTGGTTTCTTAAATGCACCTGATACTTACATGGAAAAAATAGCCGTTGGGAATGGTTTGCCAGAGGGGGTGGTTGATTTAGATGACACCGTCGCAAATAATCTCAAAAACTTGGCTAAAGCTAAGGATGTTGAAATTGGTGACTTGGTTAGTTGTATTCTTGATCGTCCACGGCATGAGGAAATCATAGCTAAATGCCGGGAAAATGGAGCCCGCATAATGCTTATAGGGGATGGTGACGTTAGCGGTGTTATAGCTACGTCAACAGAAGAGGCTGGTGTTGACGTTTATATGGGAACGGGTGGTGCGCCTGAGGGAGTATTGGCAGCTGCGGCACTCCGTTGCATTGGTGGCCAAATGCAGGGGCGTCTGGTTTTTCGTAATGATGATGAACGTGGAAGAGCTACACGCCTTGGTATTACCGAATTTGATAAAAAATACAATCTTATGGAGCTGGCCGGTGGAGAAACGATGTTTGCCGCCACGGGGGTTACCATGGGTTCTATGCTCAAAGGTGTGCGTCGCTTTAAGGGAGGCGCTATGACGCATTCGCTTATCATGCGTTCTAAATCAGGAACTGTTCGATACATTGAAGCCGAGCATAATTTTAATCGTGAAACTGGTTAAGATTCGGCAGAAATATGAATGATGGCAAAGGCTCTCTCGGAAAAAATAGTTCTTGATGTTGAGAGTTCTTATAGTGGGAAACGATGGCTTGAGCGACCCGTTAATAGTCGCCAAGCATTAGCACTTTCCCAGCAGTTTCAACTTCCTGATATAATCGGACGTTTGTTAAATGCCCGGGGTATTACGGCAGAGTTTGTTGACGATTTTCTCGATCCAAAGTTAAGCTCATTGATGCCTGATCCCTCTCATTTGCTAGATATGGACGTAGCTGTAGATAGAATAATGAGGGCGCTGACTTTAAATGAAGAAATAGCGATTTTTGGTGATTACGATGTGGATGGAGCGACCTCATCGGCATTACTTTCCCGTTATTTTGGTTCTATCGGGGCAAATCATCGAGTCTATATCCCTGATCGGATTACCGAAGGTTACGGGCCTAACGTTGCAGCCTTAGAGAAATTAAAGAACGAAGGTGTCTCGGTCATTATTACCGTTGATTGTGGTACAACGGCGTTTGAACCTTTGGCTTTTGCGAAGAGTATCGATTTAGAAGTTATTATTGTTGACCATCATATTGCTGAGGTCAGCCTACCAAATGCGGTTGCAGTCATTAACCCGAACCGCCTTGATGAAGATAGTCAACACACTCAATTGGCTGCCGTAGGTGTTACTTTGTTGTTAATTGTAGCATTGAACAGGGCCCTGCGAGAAAAAGGATTTTTCAAAACCAATCCATCTATTTTAGAACCAAATTTGATGAATTGGTTAGATATTGTTGCACTTGGAACTGTTGCCGATTTGGTGCCGCTAACTGGTTTGAATCGAGCTTTGGTTGTGCAAGGATTGAAAGTGATGGCCAAACGACGAAATAAGGGTTTGTCTGCGCTATCAGACGTTGCCGGGATGGATGAGGCGCCGACAGCTTATCATTTAGGATTTTTATTAGGGCCTCGCGTTAATGCTGGGGGGCGAGTGGGGGCGTCCAATCTTGGAGCCAAATTACTCTCAACAGATAGTTTGGAGGAAGCCCTTGATATAGCCCAAAAATTGGACTCGTATAATAAAGAGCGCCGCGATATTGAAGCAGCGGTTTTAGAAGAGGCAATTGCGCTGGCCGAAATAAATGCTGAACGGAAAGTCTCAAAACCATTGGTTTTTGTAGTTGGACAAAATTGGCACCCTGGAGTGATAGGGATTGTCGCTAGTCGTTTAAAGGAACGATACGGTTTGCCGGCTTTTGTTTTAACGGTTCAGGATGGAGTGGCGACAGGTTCGGGACGTTCTATAACAGGCGTTGATCTTGGCGCTTGCGTAATATCTGCTCGTCAAGCCGGAATTCTCCCTAATGGAGGTGGTCACGCCATGGCGGCAGGGTTTTCTCTAGAGGCTGCCAAATTAAATGCCTTTGAGGAATTCCTTTCGAAACGTATTGCCAAGCAAATATTGGATGAGGGAATTAAACCTACTCTAAGTGTCGATGGTATGATCAGCATTGATGGCGCGACGATGGATTTAGTTGAGATTTTGACTAAAATGTCCCCTTTTGGATCGGGTAATGCTGAACCTAGAATGGTTTTTTCTAGTGTCAGAATAGCAAAAGTTGACGTTGTTGGGGCTGATCATGTTCGTTGTTTTCTTAGGGGCATAGATAATAAAAAACAGTTATCTGCCATTGCTTTTCGCTGTGTGGAGACTGATCTTGGCAGAGCGCTGCTAAATCATAATGGCTTGCCGCTCCACATTGTCGGGCGGCTCAGAGAGAATAATTGGCAGGGCAGATCCTCAGTTCAGCTTTTGATTGATGATGCTGCTTCAATCTCTAGCCACTAGATTTTTTTGATGATCAAATCCCCATTTTATATTGTTCCAATTATGTGCCTTGCAGAAGTGCTCACGATGCTTGGTGTTTTTATTTTCCCTGCCCTTATGCCAGAATTTATCTCGAGATGGGGGTTATCAAATACTGAAGCTGGATGGATAGCAGGAATTTTACTAGCCGGTTATGCCATTTCAGTTCCGGTATTGGTTAGTTTAACTGACAGGATTGATGCTCGCTTAATCTATATTAGTGGAACAACTGTTACAGCGATCTCGCTATTCGGATTTGCTTATCTTGCCTCGGGATTTTGGAGTGCATTATTATTCCGTATGCTTGCGGGAATTGGTTTGGCATCCACATATATGCCAGGCTTGCGCGTATTGGTGGATCGTTATGGAGGAACAAAACAGGCTCGTGCCCTAGCTTTCTATACTGCAAGCTTTAGTCTGGGTACAGGGGTTTCATTCTATTTTTCCGGGGAAATAAATAGTTTATATGGCTGGATTGTCACGCATAAAATTGCAGGATTTGGAGCTTTAGTCTCAGCTCTTTTTGTTATTTTGTTTACGCACAAAATTGTACCCCAAAAACCTGATGTGAGAACCGGAATATTAGATTTTCGGCCGGTAATCCGTAACCGTGAAGCTATGGGGTATATTCTAGCTTATGGGGTTCACAGCTGGGAGTTATTCGGTACGCGATCATGGCTGGTTGCCTTTTTAGTTTACTGTTTATCGGTTGAGAATGTATATGAAACTCAGATGGCACCTACTATGGTCGTCAGTTTCAGTGCTATTATTGCTATGTTTGCTAGTATTGGCGGTAATGAAATTGCTGACCGTTACGGGCGTCGGCGTGTAGTCATGGTCTTCCTTATTACTAGTGGTACTTTAGCATTTATGATCGGGTTTACTGCTGGGTTGCCTTATTGGTTCATAGTATTAGTAGTTCTGCTTTATGGTGGTTTAATTCAACTTGATTCAGCTTCATTAACAGCAGGTTCACTTCAAGCCGCTGAAAAAGGACGCCGTGGAGCAACACTTGGTGTTCATGCGCTCATTGGATTCGGGGGAGGTGCGATTGGACCTTTGGTTGTTGGACTGGTTCTTGACTTTTCTGGGGGAGGAACGAGCACGGTTTCTTGGGGATTAGCATTTGGTTCGATGGGGCTGATAGCTTTCTTGGGTCCTATTGCTTTATGGAAATTACGAGGGCTTTAAAATATTTAAACTTTCAAGCGAAAATAGCCTTGATTTCATTCGGTGGGGCGTATAAACCCACGTCTAATCATTTTATAAGACCCCTTCGTCTAGTCAGGTCTAGGACGCCAGATTTTCATTCTGGTAACACGGGTTCGAATCCCGTAGGGGTCACCACCTTATTTCCTACTAATATAATCTATA
>CAZXGI010000120.1:0-5753 GCA_964639965.1 uncultured Rhodospirillaceae bacterium | reverse complement strand
CCAACTTTGCTCCACACCATGGCTATGTTATGTGAAACGCCGAGTGAATCGTATACCTGAATGGTGGTGTTACTTGTTGCTCCTACAGCGGCTTCCGCATTTAAGTTAGCCCCAAATGTCAACTGTTCTGTTGCATCAGCCGAGCCGCCAATATTATTCAGCCGAATGGTTTCTAAATTCGTAAAAACGGTTGGATCCGGGTTAAAGACTACGTTAGAACTATCGACGGTCTGACCTGTTCCGTTAGTTTTGTAACCTTGAAGGTAATGTCCGGCTGTGTTTTTGAGGTAGCCATTCTTATCCGTTGTAAAGGCGCCAGCGCGTGTGAAATTAAAACCTGCGGCTCCTTGTCCACCACTCGCCTGTTCCTCGGCAACGACAAACATACCATCACCGGAAATAGCCAAATCAGTAGTGTTGGTGCTTGATTGGAAGAGACCTTGAACATCCACAGCTTGGAAGGGGCGCTGTTGCACGCCACCAGGAGAGTAACCTGTCGAACTCGCTTGGGCCGTCACCAAAGTTTGGAACCGAAGGGTGGTAGCTTTATATCCAACGGTATTGACGTTGGTAATATTATCAGCGATCGCACCCAAAGCCTGAGAGTTTGCGTTAAGACCGGAAACGCCCGAGAACATAGCACCGTATAAGCTCATTTTTTTCTCCTATACCTTTTAGGCCAATTTAATAAAATTATTGGCTCTGTTTAGATCGTTCTTCACGCGTAACACTTTAAATCTTTAAAACTGCCTGACATTTCAGGTTTAAATATTTTTATTTACTCAGTTGTGCTTGAAGTTGACTGAGCTTCTTTAATGGCGAGAATTTTGTCGAGTGGAATGCTTACATCTCCTGCTTCAAGCATTGTGGTTCCAGAAGCCATGTTTACGCCGGTAACATGGGCTTTAAAGTTAATCGTAGTGCTTACAACTTGTTCATCAAAATCCATTGGGTTGACATTAATCGTATATGCACCGTCCACCATTGTGTTTCCATAGTTATCCTTACCATCCCACTTAAACTCATGAGTTCCCGCATTTAGGCTGCCTTGTGCATTTAGTATTACAGCGCCTTTGCTGTCTAAAATTGTGATGTCTGTGCTTTTTGCGTTATGGGCAAGAGTATATGTAAATTGAGCAGAACCATCCTGGAGGGGCATTTCTGTTCCACTGGCATTAACGTCTGTTCCAATAAAGCCTACAACGGAAGACGCTAGTGAGGCGTTTTGCACTGTTAACAAGTCTTCCATTGACTTGTTGGTGGCTATTTGTTGCTCAACACTAGCAAACTGGACCAATTGGCCAGTAAATTCGGTTGGCTCTAGAGGGGAAAGTGGATCCTGATTTTTTAATTGTGTTGTTAGCAGAAGTAAGAAAGCATCAAGGTCGCCCGCAAGGGTTGTTTTATCTTTTTGAGCCTTAGAAAGTTCCGCAGCAGTTCCTATTGTCGATGTTGCTTCCACCATTGATCCACCTAAATCATTATATTTACGCCGCCATTAGTGGCGATATTTTGGCCATAAATTATGGGCTCTGATGCGGCAGCCTCATTATCTTCAGATACTTCCGCGTTTAAATTTTGGTCGCTGTTGTTTGGCTTCTCGTTAGTCTCTTCACGTTGATTAGCCGCTTGTTGTTGTGCCTGTTCTTTCAGACTAAAGTTGAAGCTTTGTGAGTCAGTCTTCAATCCACCTTCTTGTAAAACTTTTTCTAAACCTCGAACATCGCGTTGCAGAAGGTCAAGTGTTTCGGGCTTTTCTGCAACTACGTTAGCCGTTAACACGCCGTCTTTGCCAATTTCCATTTTAACCTCAACTTTGCCGAGATTGGCAGGTTGAAGTTTGATATTAATTTTATCAGCTCCTTCACCGATCGCTTTTTTGATCTGTACCGCGACTTGTTCAATAGGCGCTGGTGGTTTTGCCGGTGGTGGTGGGGGCGCCACCACTTTGGTTACTTGCTGGGGCTGATTATTTGGTCCGGCTGGGCCACTGACTGCTGGTATATCGATCGCTATTGGGGCTTTTGGCGCCATCGTGGATTGGTTAGCAGCTAACTGCTGTGCACCTATTGTGGCCGCCTGTTGACGGATCATCTGATTTTCTGCCATTGCGTTCGTTTGTTGACTTTGAGAGGTGCCATTTGAATTTGAGGCAATACTGTGATGGTTTGCGACTTTAGCGTCTCCAGAAATGGAAACTTTATTAACTGTTGGCTTTCCGAGAGAAGCTTGGCTTTCCTCTAAGGAAAGTTCTGCAAGTTGCGCTGTTGGAGCTTTTGTGTGACTTGGCATTGCGTTTAATTGTGTTGCATCAGTCTGGCTCTTTTGAGCACCTATTTTTCCGGCACTATTGTCGACGAAGACTTTAACCGGTGTCTTAGGATTGTTTTTGAGGCGATTTGATAAATCCTGCTCTTGTTTAGCCATCGTTGAGTTATTAATTGAAGGAGCCTTTTGTGCAGCAACACCTTCTTTTATATTTTTTAGGGCAATTTTGTTTATATCATCGCTGAACTCTGGCGATTTTTTGTTTAACGTTACAGAAGACAATATTTCACCCGAGCCTTTTGCTTTTGATTGCTCAATATTACTCGGGATTTGAGCACTAGCCTTAATTTTGTTTTCAGTGATAGCAGCAGTCGAATTTATCTTTATACCCTTACGTTCAGTTTCAGAATTTATCTGTACTTGTATATTGTCGACTGGGGTTGCATTGGCCTCCATTATTCTGTCTTGTTTAATACCTTCGCCTTTTTGATTGTTAGTTAAACCAATATTGGATCCTTCTTTAGTAACTACAGTCTCTTGATTTTCGCCGAACACCTCTCCGGCATTTTGCTGGTTATTACTCATAATTTGGCCATTATCATTTGAAGCAGCTGTATTTTTTTCATCACTCGATGAATCTGCATGACCATTTGCATTAACCTTGTCGCTAACCTTCTCGTAACTTACGTCACTTCTAGAACTCTGACTATCGTCCAAGGTAGGGTCTTTGAAGGGAGCGATCTCATCATCGAAATCTTTGCTAAAGTCGTCTTGATCGGAAGAAACAGCTTTAGGAGCTAAAGAATTGTCGGCAGGTTTTTTTGGTTTTTGAGCATCAGAATATGTTTTTTCAACAGAGTCTACTGTTGATTTAAGAACACTCGAGAATTGGAAATTTTCGCCCTGAAAAGCCTCATTATTCTCGTTCTTGTATGGAGATTGGTTTCCGATCTTGCCACTACCTGTTATTGCGAGAATACTTGTTGGTGTTGTATAATCATTCATTTCGTCCTACTCCCCTGCCTGGAATATTAGATGATGTAGATTTTTGCTCATTGTTTGTATTAACCTGGTTTTGCTTACTTTTATTTCCCGCCAAACATACGACGAGTATACTTCCTAGTATAAAAGCAATTGTTGGGCCAGTTTTGTGTATAGTTGTAACGTATTGAAAGATAATAAGAATATTTAGAACATAGCCCAAAATTGGTACGGTCAGTGGTTGTTCTTTGCCTATAATTATAAAATTGGGCAATAATTGCCGGGCTAATCATAATTTGAATTAGAAGTCAAAAAAAGGCGACCAAGGGGTCGCCTTCAGACTAGGTTTAATTTTTTTATCTAAACGGATATGTCAGGATTTGGTTTGTCGCTCGAGGCCTCAGCCGCTGTTTCATCTTGATTGTCTGGTTTTGTTAGTAATCCCTCGGCGAGATTTTTATTGATATCAATTAGCGAATCTAAATAATCCCCGTTTGTATCGGCTAACGCCTTGACGGTTTGTTTATCAACAAAAATACTTAAGCTTAAAATATTTGCTTTGAGTTGCGGTGGTAACTTGTTGGCTGTGTCGACGATATCGGCTTGTATGATAGTCCAGAGGAGCTGATTAAATTTTAATGCAGCGGCGTAAGCATCATAATCATCGGTCTGACCTTTTGCTTCATCCAGCATAAGGGCTGCCTTGGTGAAAGCCATTGCCTCTACTTCGCGGGGCGGCAAGGCGGATTTTTGTGTTTGCGCATAGGCTTTTAATTTATCCTGTGACATTAGCCAACAGCTCCCATTTCATAGTTAATTAGTTTTTTACAAATCTTTAGGGCGATATAATGCTCACCTTCTAAAATTTTTTGCGAGATTTCCATAATTAAAGCTAAAACCTCAATTTTAGGTTTAAAAGTCATTAATTCATTCATTAGTTTAAAATAAATGGTATGGTATTCGGATTCGTTCTTACCATCAACATACATGTTCAAAACGATAAAGTATATTTTCTTTTCTATGGTATCTGCATTCTCTTCAGTTATTATATCTTTTTCTCGCAATACTGGTACATTGTTCTGTATAATTATTTCAGCTTTTGAACCAGCATTAGTCAAAACCGCAGTCCCAATAAGAACTTTTTCGTTAGGCTTTAGAGTTAATTTTAAGGGCATGTCTTATTTAATTATCCTAGCATTCATCGTGCTTCATGGGTCTTATTGAAGATATCTTTTACTAGATCACAAAATTAGTAAAGTTTTGGTAAATCAAATCCAATACCTTATAAACGATTAGCATGGGAAAAAATATAAACTTAATTAGCCCCAACCCCTCCAGGTTGGCAAAACTGAATTAGAATAAACGAAGAATTGCCTGCTCTGATTGCTGAGCAATACTTAAACCAATTGTTCCAAGTTGTTGACGGGTCTGGAGTGTCAATAACGACGCAGATTCTGTATTAAGGTCGGCGTTAACCAGTTTTGACGCACCTCCCTCTAACGAATTGATCAGATTTGTCGTGAAATCTAGTCGCAAAGATAAAACCGCAGCGTTAGAGCCCATCGTAGCCCCTGAAGAACGGAGAGTTGATAACGCACTATCTAGATCATTAATCGCATTTTCGATGTCCGCCTCTGCTACCCAGTTGGTTTTAGCAGTTATAATTGAGAGGCCAGAAGAATCCGATGATATGCCGGAAATAGTGAGTGTTGAGCTACCATCTTCACTAAAGGACACCTTTAAGTTTGCGGGGGAACCTTTTATTAAATTTGAACCTTTATAAGAAGAGTCATTCGCCAAATTGTCCAACTGTTGACGAAGGTCATTAAATTGAGCTGCAGCTCTTGAACGATCCTCTTTATTCGAGTTTGACTTTGCGGCCATCGCCAAACCTTTCATTTGGGCGACAAGCCTTCCAATACTATCAAGACCGTTAATAGCGGTTTCAACGCCACTCACACCTTGATCAATCGTATCTTTTAAGTTCATTAAATCGGTTGCGCGGTCATTTAGAGCTCGCGCCTGGAAATACGAAATGGCGTTGTCTAATGCGCTGCTAACCTTCAGTCCCGTCGAAAGACGATTTTGAACAGTTGCAATTTTATCTGTTGTGCTTTTGAGGGCAAGCAGGTTCGTTCTCGTCGCTGCCGACAAATTGATTGGACCGTCCACCATATTTTTTTTTCTCCTATTCTAGGTATATGAATTAACTTTGCAGTTAATTCAGGGCCCCTGGCTCGGAGATTTTTTTATACGATTATCCTGCCGGCAATTAAATTTACACGGTTCTACTGGATAACTATGAAAAGTAGACCATAGAATTAGTAAAGCTTTGGTAAATTATTTTACTTATTTATATTTTTATTTTTATAACAAAAAAAATGGGAAACCTAAGGTTTCCCATTTTTTAGATTATTGAATAAAATTATTAGAACAACCGCAATATAGACTGCTCTGATTGCTGAGCAATACTTAAACCAATTGTTCCAAGTTGTTGACGGGTC
>CAZXGI010000119.1:0-5887 GCA_964639965.1 uncultured Rhodospirillaceae bacterium | reverse complement strand
AATCACCCAGGAGAAAAATCCACCATGGCAATTTCTATATTTCATCTCGTCCGTACAGAAACCGAGCAAATGATGACCGCAATGCTAAACGTGCTAGACCATGCAGAGGGTCTGGTGAAGGCCGGTAAGATAGAAGAGGACGCCTTAATGGCGAGCAGTTTGGCACCAGATATGCTCTCCCTGTCGTTACAGGTCTGGCGGGGATCGGATAATGCAAGAGCCGCCGCGAGGCTAGCCGGCCGAGACATTTCTCCCTTTACCGAGATGGGTGAATTGTCGATCGAGGAAGCACGGAAACTGGTAAAAGACACCTTGGCACTTATGCTGTCGATATCGGAAGACGAGCTAGAAGGCGCTGAAGACAGGACTGTGGAAATAATCGCCCGGGGGCAGCCAACCCGATTCAGAGGAGAGGATTACCTGCTTCGCTTTGCCATACCCCAAATGGGGTTTCACGTGACCACGGCCTATGGCCTGGTTCGAAAGGCTGGCGCCGACTTAGGTAAACGACACTATTTGTGTGACGTTTTTGACTACACGGTCGCCTAATGGAGGTTGGCTCTTGATTGAATATTATGGCTAGATATTTGGATTCTTTAAATAATGCGCCCTTTTGAGGGAATAAATATTATCGATGCCACTCATGTGCTTGCGGGCCCTTTTGCAGCCTACCAGTTAGGTATTTTGGGTGCCGCAGTAATTAAGATAGATAACCCCATTAGTGTGGACCAAGTTCGAGAGCAAGGTCCCGATCAAAGTTTAAATGACGACAACATGGGTACTTACTATTTGGCCCAAGGCTCCAACAAGCGATCTATAAGTCTTAATCTCAAACATGAATCTGGTCAGGCTATTCTAAAAAAGTTAATTTCTAATACCGATGTTTTTATTGAAAATTTCCGAGCTGGAGCTCTTTCAAACATAGGCTTAGGATATAAGGACTTAAAAAAGATTAAACGAGATCTTATTTATTGTTCAATGACGGCTTTCGGACAAAATGGGCCGAGACAAAACGAAACCGCTTATGACATGCAAATTCAAGCAACCTCAGGATTGATGTGCTCAACTGGTACAAATGAAGTAAATCCTATTAAGGTCGGTCCGCCAATAGTAGATTACTCGACTGGATCGATTGCTGCATTTGCTATCGCCAGCGCCCTATTTCAGCGTGAAAAAACGAACAAGGGCCAATATATAGATCAATCCATGTTTGACGTCTCAATGATACTCATGGCTGCAGACGTCACTAATTATCTTTGGAGTGGAATTCCCCCTAAACCAAGTGGAAATAATCATCCATTTTCAGGCGCCCGATGCTATCAAACAAAGGATGGATCATTAATGCTAGGAGCGATGAACCGTAATCAACATCACCGCTTATTTTCATTACTTGACGAAAAAGAAATTGCGAATAAAAGTAACTCAGTAGATCGGTTAAAAAATGCTGAGGTACAAGCGGCTATAATTGAAAAATTTCTTAAATCAGAAACAGCGGAATATTGGGAAAAGTTTTTTCAAGATCACCATATTCCGGCTACCAAAGTCCGGCCACTAGAAGATGCTCTTAATGACAAACAAATTGAATTCCGCAATATCCTTCATGATTTTCCCAATTTTCTTGGAACAAAGAAAAAACTTTCTGTCCCAATAGCAGCATTCAACTATGACCATGGTGGTCCCAGTGTAGAAACTCCTCCGCCTAGAATTGGTGAACACACCGAAGAAATATTAATGGAGATCGGTATAAATAAAAATGAACAAAAAGAATTGAGAGAAAAGAACGTCATTTAATAGACGTTCTTCATAAGTGGCTTGGGGGGGAACCCCTAAAGGGAGATATGATTATTTTTATTTAGGATCATTTGTATATGCGAACGAGTTTTGAGTTACTTCACTGACCCTAACTTCAATTTTTCCCTACTTATGCCATTATCACGGAAAGGAACGAATCATCCTGATAGCGAATGCCCTTACCGTTATTTACAACGACAGCGGGTATGCTCGTGATAAAAAAGGCAGTAATACGATCCACGACCCACCCAAATAGGTTGTTGTGGAGCAAAATTAAAGAGTAAATAAAACTTTTTACAATAACTGTCGATAACCTTGATAACTTGTCATCAAAAAATCTAATTGTGAACTATTCAGTATTTGATTGTCGGACAATCGGGTATCTTAATCCCTCCATACAGGTGTAAATTAAAATAGTGGCGAAGATGACTGATGTGGACTTAAGAATTTTTTCATCAGTTTCTAAGTTATTAAATTTATTCATATGTAAAATTAGTATTCATTAGTTGATTTAGTGGATAATTGATTAGAGTATTTAATAAATCTCCACCTGTCGTTAGGAAAATAAAAATGTCGTTATTTATTAGACCCCCTGAAATTAAGCAGAATCCAAATAAGCGAGTACCGCTCGTTGCGCTAGTTTATTTTGAAACCGAGCTTCCAGTCACAATCACCATTGATGTAACTAATGGTCATAAGGACTGGCAACTCAAATTTAATGAGAATTATGATCCAACAAAAGGTTTGCCGATCGTTGGAATGCGGGCTGATACGAAGTATCGAATAGTTCTTACAGTTGTTAGTCACAAGGGAGAAACAGACGACTCATTTGAGCTGACTTATAGAACACCTAAGCTACCTGATGACACAGTAGACATGCCAGAAGTTAAGCTCATCACTGCTAATGCCTCGGCAATGGAAGCTGGGTTTACCATTTTGAGCATTCGACGTTCCTCTCTTACGCGTGACCATTGGGCAACGCCAAAACAAGCCGAGTTCGAGAAAGGTTGGGGTTTAATAGCGGCTTTTGACGAGGAAGGTCAGGTTGTTTGGACTTATCATTCGGATTCTCGCATCGCAGGTATTCACCAATTAAAAAGTGGCAATTTATTTTTTCATTATGTTGATTTTCGAACCGTTGAAATAGATATTTGCGGCAACATTGTTAGGCAATTTCATGCTGGTAAGCGTCCTTTTGGTCCAGTCGAAAATTCAACTCCGATCGACGCAGAAAGCCTTCATCATCAACCACATGAAATGGAGAATGGCAATTTCTTAGCTCTCACTGCCAATTCTAGAGAAATCGAGAATTATTATACCGATATTATAGATAAAAATGCACCACGTAAGACACAGAATGTTGTCGGCGATAATATTGTTGAATTTACACCGGAAGGTGAAATTGTATGGAATTGGAATACCTTTGATCATTTGGATGTTGAGCGCGTAGGCTATGGTTTGCTTGAACCTTATTGGTGGGTCCGTGGTTTTCCTGGTGCTCTTGATTGGACGCATGGTAATGGAGTAACTAATGATCCGTTTGATGGTAACATACTAGTTTCCTTGCGTCATCAGGATGCCATTCTCAAAATTGACAAAGAATCTGGTGAAATTATATGGATTTTAGGGGATCACCAAGACTGGAGTAGTGAATACAAAAGTAAGCTGCTTAGGCCAATCGACGATTTAATTTGGCCGTATCATGGTCATAATCCAAGAGTGACAGGACCCAATAAATTTATCATGTATGACAATGGCATCATTGGGACTTTGCCGCCACACCCTCGTAAGAAACCTGCTGACTGTCTTGCTCGAGCGGTTGAATTCGAGGTTGATGCCGAAAGTATGGAAGTACGTCAAATTTGGAGCTCTGCTAAATATGATACAAAAGCACCGGTTGTTTCATTTGCCATGGGTGACGCACACCGCTTATCAAATACTGGAAACGTAATGGTTATTGATTCCATCTGTGCGCCACGGCGAGAAATACTTAGTAATTCGGGAAAATTAACTTGGGATGATGTTGAATGGCGTCTAGCCTCCCGAGACAGTTGGCATCCAGTCGATTTTCCCACTTGGGTACGTGTTCGCGAATATGCGGGGAAAAATAATGAAAAAGTTGTATTTGAACTCAATCTTCTTGACAAGAATGAAATAATCAACTGGGCGGTTTTCGGTGGATTGAGAATCACCAGTTTTTATCCGCCTGAAATTGATGTACAGTTTAAACCGTCATCATAAAGACAAGCCACCCAAAATAAAAGTAATCATATCTCTCTTTAGGGGGTTTTGAAATTGGGTATAAAAAAAAGAAAAAAAATAAGAATATGGTACCAAGGATTCACTGATCCTGTAGTTCATTCCACTTATGTGGAAAAATTACAAGCCCATTTAAATGAAATCGCAGGTTTAAATTTTTCTATCGTTTTCAAAGGTATATCTCCTCCAGCATCACATCTTCATCCGATAGAGGAGATGCGGTGCGGCCTTAAAGCTATAGAAAATGCTATTGAGGCAGAGGCACAAGGTTATGATGGTTTTGCAATGGGCCATTTTCAGGAGGCCGGTATTCATGAAATTAAGTCTTTACTAAATATTCCAGTATTGTCTCTTGGGGAAGCTACTCTCCTATATTCATGTAGTCTAGGAAGAAAGTTAGGTTTGATCACCATTGACCCAATTTTTGTTTCTTGGCACGAGGAGCAGATTATTAAAGCAGGTCTCTCAGACCGAGTTGTTGGTGTCAGAGCTATGAATACAAGCCCTAAGTTCTATATGGATGCTTTTAGTAATAAAGATGCATGCAAAGCAGTAATCAAACAATTTAATGAACAGGCGCAACAGCTACTAGAGAGTGGTGCGGATGTTTTAATACCAGCCGGTGGGTTGCCGATGTTGCTTTTAGCTCAGAATGGCGTCTCTATCATAGATAAGGCACCTGTAGTGAATGGAATTAATGTTTTAGTCAAATTATTAGAGGCTAGTATATATCTTAAACAAATAGATGGATTAGGGGTAAGTCGAAGGTCAAACTATAAATTACCTTCCTCGGATGCACTGAGTGAATTTAAGAAATTTCTAGGTGCATAAGAGTTACTATCAGCATAAAAGTTTATCTATTGAACTTGAAATTGGTTGTGATTGGTTACTGACTAGAACTTACGATAAAATGCGAAAAATATTGACCGCACTCCGATGCTAAGCCAATCTCTAGGACGAGTTTGAAGGAGACTTCTATGGCAAGAATTCAACGCGGACCCGGCAACGTTCCGACGCGTCGATGGGGCTCAGCCTATAAGGATTTGGTTTGGGCACTCGGCATGAGTGACGATTATTCGCTATCTGCCGAGAGACAAGTTAAACGCGCTTATGAAATTCTTGATAAGGTATTGGCCGAGCTTGGAACTGATAAAACTCAAATCTTGTCAGCAACTGTGATCCTCAACGATATCAACAACAAACCAATGGCAGATAAGGTGTGGGCAGAATGGATGGGTGATGATCCGGATCACTGGCCCGAGCGGTCTTGTCACGGTGTTGACCTACATGCTGGCAATGAAATCGAGATTAGGGTGGTCGCCGTTCGTAATGATCCAGGCTCCTAGTTATCCCCAAATTTCATCAGCAGTTTCAACTACCAGCTCAAGTTTAGCCATCTGTTCATCAAAGGCAATGAGGTTGCCGGTATCAATGCTGGCAAAACCACATTGAGGACTGATGGCGAGGCGCTCCATGGCAACATATTTTGACGCCTCGTCAATCCTGCGTTTGAGAGTATTTTTGTCTTCCATTGTTCCAAACTTCGAAGTCACCAAACCCAGTACAACGTTCTTGTCAGCCGGCATAACTTCTAACGGTTCAAAACCACCCGAGCGGTCATCATCATATTCTAAAAACCATGTATCGATGTGAACGACGGGAAATATTGCTTCCGCCAATCGTCGATAGTCGCCGGAGACGATCCAGGAACTGCTGGCATTGCCGCGACATAAATGCATCGACAAATGGGTACCGTCTTGGCGTTTTTCGATACAGCGGTTCAGCACATCCGCATAGGTATGAATTAACTGATCCGGGACCTCGCCAATATCGCGAA
>CAZXGI010000118.1:0-6328 GCA_964639965.1 uncultured Rhodospirillaceae bacterium | reverse complement strand
GATTGTTGGGATGATTTCAATCGGTTTAGCCGGTTATCTATCCAGTTCGCTTATTCGCTTTCTCGGTGTAATTTCGATGCCCTGGCGGCGCCTGTTTTAGTTGTGAGGAAACATGCAACAATCTGATATAAAGAATAAAAATAACTCTGTAGATATTTCGTCCGATGAAAAGCTAACTAATAATAGTGCTTCAATTGAGTTGAAAGACGTTTGCCGAGGGTTTGGTGACGAGTGGGAGCGAGAAGAGGTCATTAAAGACTTTACGCTCTCCATAAATCCAGGTGAACTTACGGTCTTAGTAGGCCCTTCTGGATGTGGGAAATCAGCGCTAGTAAACATGCTCGCTGGTTATGACATGCCAGATACCGGACAAATTCTACTTAACGAAGAACTTATTACTGGTCCTGGGAACGATAGAATGGTTGTTTTCCAGGAAACAGCACTTATGCCCTGGTTGACAGCATATCAAAACGTCGTTTTTGGTCCAAAAGTTCGCAAAGATATTCCTACCCATGAACTAAATGAGAAAGCTGAATATTTATTTGAAAAAGTTGGGCTTTTAGAATTTAAGGACAAATATCCCCTTCAATTATCGGGAGGCATGCAAAGACGTGCAGAACTCGCTAGAGCTATGATTAATGATCCATTGGTCATGATCATGGACGAACCATTCCGTGGACTGGATGCAATGTCCAGAGAACTTATGCAAGAATTTTTTGTTCGTTTATTTGAAGAAAATCGGCGTACAAATATATTCGTTACTTCAGAGATTGATGAGGCAATATTTTTGGCTGATAGACTTGTTGTATTGTCGAATCGACCAACCGCTGTTCGTAAAATTATCGATATTAAATTGTCACGGCCACGTGAATTGGATGTACTCAGTTCTAGTGAAGCCTATGAATATAAACGCGAAGCCATGGAACTCTTGCACGAAGAGGCATTAAGAAATTTCAAACGAAATGATTCTAAAGCCGATACTTGAGAGGTGCATTAATAGAGTTAGTTTTACTAATCTGGTCCATTAAAGTAACACCTTCGGATTAACCGTGGAAATATTAATGTTCATAATGCAACGAGAGGTGATTATCACTTTGGCAGTAGTTGGTGCTCTTTTAGCAATAATTGGAAATTTTTTAGACGTTAAAGGTTTGTTAATAGAACACAAATCGGCTCAATTTATTAGAAAATCAGGATATACTGTGACATGGTTAAGTATAGCTTTTTTTATCGTAGCCGGTTTCTTTCAGTAATTGTTTCAAAAGATCTTTTTATGTCTTTAGCCAAGAATAGTGGTGCTATCATATAATGATTGAGGTTAGAAACCTAACAAAACGATTTGGTGACATCTGTGCAGTTAACGATGTCTCGTTCAAAATTGAAAATTCTTCCGTTGTTGGTTTTCTGGGCCCAAATGGAGCCGGTAAATCTACAACCATCCGTCTCATGAGTGGGGTTCTTAGACCGGATATTGGAACGGCAAAAATTTGTGGCTATGATATTACCTCCGATGGGCTACAAGCACAAAATTGTTTTGGTTACCTACCAGAAGCGGCCGCTGGATTTGGGAATCTCACTGTTTACGAATTTCTTACCTATTGTGGTGAATGTCGCGGCATATGGGGTGATCCATTAATTCGTGCGATTGAAAAAACGACCGAACTGATAGAGTTACGCCCAGCACTTAATGAAGAAATAAAAAAATTGTCCAAAGGCTGGCGTCAACGTGCTTGGTTAGCGCAAGCTATTTTACATGATCCGCAGGTATTGATTCTCGATGAACCCACCGATGGACTAGATCCAAATCAAAAAGATAAGATTAATGATCTGATCCGCCAGAAGAGAACAAATAAGACGATCATCCTATCCACTCATATCCTTGAAGAGGTAGAAGAAGTTTGTGACCGGGTGCTCTTGATTGCAAATGGATGTATCGTCGCAGATGGAACCCCAGAAAATCTTATTTTTGAGTTTGGAAGCCTTCCAAAGGCTTTTAAGACCTTGACTACAAAAGAATCTTTTCAAAGGCATTAAGCATGAAGGGTTCTGCAAATTCAATTTCAAAGATCGCCGTACCATCCTTGTTTAATGGAACATTAGCAACATTCCGCCATGAGCTTCGGTTATTACTTTATTCACCACTAAGTTATCTTTTTCAACTGGGCTTCCTTGCTGCCTTATCAGCTTTTGTCTTCTTGGTAGCAGATTTCTATACTACTGATGAAGCCTCAATTAGGCCGATGCTGACATTTCTCCCTTGGGTTTCATTAATACTCGTTCCAGCTTTAGCTATGCGTGCATGGGTTGATGACATCAGTGATCGTAGTGTGGAATTGACAACTACGTTACCTGTTCGCACCTGCGCTGTAGTATTAGGAAAATTTCTTGCAGGTTACGTAATTTTGTTGATTACGTTGTTGTTTACCTTACCTATTGTAGCTACAGTTTATTACCTTGGAGACCCAGATTTTGGGGTCCTTTTTTCTGGATATTTCGCCTCTGCTCTTTTGTTGGCCAGCTATTATTCAATATCTCTATTCGCAGCGTCAGTAGCACGTGAACCTGTCGGTGCGTTTGTTATTGGAATAATGTTATTATTTATTCTGCTTCTTTTGGGATGGGATGTATTCGGTCGATTTTTAAATGGTTATATTGACAATTCTATCATTGAGACGTTTTCCAAATTTAGCCCCAAGACATGGCTTGTCCACCTCAGTCGTGGGATAATTGATTTTTCGGGTGTTTTCTATTTTGTTTTAGTCAGCGCAACAGCACTAACAGGAACAACATGGGTTTGTAACAATCGAATTAAAAGGCCATTTTTGAAAAAACATTTTCTTAAAAACAGTTTAATAACGTTGGCGTTTTTTCTGTTTCCTGCACTTCTGATTATCCTTTCAAAGGAAGTTCCTGGTGAATGGGATCTGACCGCAGAAAATGAATTTACACTTCACGCAGGATCTATCAAAATTCTAAAAAATCTGAAGTCAAACACCCTGGCTACACTCTATTGGAGCAGCACTGAACCAAGTGTGCCAGCAACCATTAAATCACACGCCGATCGAGCTCAACAAATGCTCAAACGCCTAGCGCGTAAATCAAATGGCAAGCTAATATTTCAAATTGTCAATCCAAAATCAGATTCTGATGAAGAATTGCAAGCTATTTCAAGAGGTATTAAAAAAATCCCCATGTCATCAGGAGACAGTTTCTATCTTGGCCTTAGTGTCGAACATACCTCTAAAAAAGGAACCATACCCTATCTTGATATTCGTAGGGACCAGCATCTCGAATATGATATTGCAGTGGTTCTAAACGGTTTAAGCCGCGCTGTTACACCAAAAATTGGGATTATTAGTCCCCTCATTCCTTCAGTCGCTGCAAATAAAGAACGCCAAGGAATGTCTTTTCTGTCCGAACTGAAAAATGCGTATGATATAGCAGTTATCCCTTATTTCAGAACAACTCTTCCCGAAAATCTAAATGCTTTAGTTTTGATAGACGTTACTATCCTGCGAAAAGAAATGCTCTTAGCTATAGATCAGTTTGTAATGAACGGAGGAAGTTTGGTTGTAATGATAGACCCTTATCTTCGTTCCAATCAAAATAGCAATAAGGTTAATCCCGAACCGTCGGAAGAAATTAATGACATTTCAGATCTTTTGATGAAATATGGTGTTCGATATCTGGGAAAAGACGTGGTTGGCGATGTTGCATTTTCATCTGTCGTTACTGATAGCCGACAAGCTAGATTAAGCTATCCTTTTTGGATGCGTGTCAGGGGTGATTCCTTATCCCGCTCACATCCGACGACCGCTGATTTAAACGAACTTTTCCTTGTTGAGGCAGGAAGTTTGGAAATCAAGGATAGTGAGAAGTCTCTAGCTCTAATAACCACGTCAAAAAATAGTGGTACTCTTCTCCGTAAGCATTTTTTTGCAAAAAAACCACGTGAGCTTGCTCTTTCTTTCTCATCAGACAACAAAAAGCGTATTCTAGCAGCTTTTCTCCGAGGTCCATTCAAAAGCGCATACCAAAGAACAACTCCTGAAAACAATGGCACCCATTTGGTCAGTTCACGAAACGATCCAACAATATTTGTTGTTGCTGATATTGATTGGTTATTTGATCCTTTTTCTCTCCAAAAACTGGATATTGGTGGACGCATAATAGTGCGTCCACTGAACGACAATAGTACGTTTCTGTTGAATATGATCGAATACGCAAGCGGCGAACAATCGTTAATTGCGATCCGTTCGAGAGGTAAAATACAACGTCCATTTACCCGCGTCACAGCATTATTTCAGTCAGCCGAAAATAGATTCAAGGAACAAGAAATAGCAATAGCCAAAAAAGTTTCGGAAATTGAAAAACGGATGAAACAATACTCTAGGTCCATAGCTGGAAGAGATATTAAGCGTTTGCCAAAAGACATAAAAGAATCTCTAATTAAATTTAAGCAAGAACTCCTGCCTGCGCGGCGTGAACTACGCTTGGTTCGTAGAAAAATTCGTGATCAAGTTGACAGTCTAGGACAACGTCTCGTGTTCATAAATCTTCTCTCTGGTCCGTTAGCCGTATTAATTTTAGCTGGAATCGTTTACGTCTTTCGCCGGCGCCAGAAAATCTGAAAATGTTAAGACCGTTGGATTTCACTTCCTGATCCATGCAAGCCGGATCACCTCCAATGATTTTCAAGTTCACGAGAATCCTTTAATTCCTTAATGATCGAAACCATTGCCCTTGCCATTGGCAACATAGGTTCGGTTGAAGACCAAACCAGTCCAACCTGCTGGCTAACTTCAGGTTCAACAAGCTTTATCGCTCGCGTATTAGAGAATTTTCCAGCCATTAGTAAAAAATTTTGTGGGATAACCGTCACCAACCCCGCAAACATAACATGATAAATCAAGTTCATAATTGAATCTGATGTGACATAAGACTCAGGTTTTTTGCCTACTTTAAAAAAGGCGTCGTCAACAATTTTTCGTTCATGCGTTGTGCCAGATAAAAGGCAAAGAGGCAGATCCGCAGCGTCTTTCCAGCTTATTGACGATATACCCTCATATTCTTTGACGTCCGGTACTAGAAGACTTAGCCTCTCATCGTAGATATGCATAGATTTTAGACCTCTCAACAGCTCACTTTCCATATAAGTAAGCCCTACATCAATAGTATACTTGTTGAGACCTATTATTGTTTCTTCAATGCCCATAAATTGAATGTCAACCTCTACATCTGGATGATTCTTGCGTAATAATCGACTTAGTAGTGGCAGGATAGGTGAACTGTTAGGCATTGCTCCCAAGCGAACACGTCCTTCCAAACTCCCTTTCATTTTTGAAAGTTCTGCCATCATAGCATCGTGCTGTGATAAAACACGTTCGGCCCATTCTATAATTTGATTGCCTTCGTTCGTGAATCCAAGAAAACGTCTACCTCGTAAAACAATAGGTACTTGAAGTCTCAACTCCAGTTGTTTAATACCACTGGAAAGACTGGGTTGAGAAACGTTACAACGCTGGGCTGCACGCCCAAAATGTTCTTCTCGAGCGACGGCAACCAAATACTGTAGCTGCCTAAAAAGCATTTTTGTTCCTCTTCCAAAGCGATTTCATAGGTTTTATCTATCATGCGTGCAACAAAATGCCAACTTAAATTAGTTTGTCCCCTAAACTGGAAATATATACAGAAAGAAGCTTTTGCCCGACCTCATCGTGGTATGGAGAGCTCTCCTGATCTCTAACCTCTTTATAGATAGTTTTGGTTATAATTTTCTAAAATCACTGGTATATAATAACTTATTGTTTCATAATTAAACTTTATAACTACAAAAGCTAGAGACTCAGAGCTTAGAGTAAAGTTTTATTTTCTAAATTCTGAAATTCAGAAATATATTTTGAGTCTTATAAAAGTCAGCGAATTTACATCACTATATGAAAAATAACTACGAGGCCCTATAACCCAGCTTTCAAAAGCCCTGAACAGCGTGTAGTAGGCAACTTCAATTTAGAATTTCGTCTTATCTATCAGTTACTTATGGGTTGTATGTTTGTATTTATAGAGTGTACAATTATTTAAATTTATGGTTACATCAATTAAATTAAGTATATTCTGAAATGTAGCTATACAGCTTACTTGTTCTGACACGGTTTAAAAAGGTGACCATTCTAAGCTAGAAAATGACTGCATTTAATAGTATTGAAAAATATATAAACGCAAGAGGAAGGAAAAATTATGACTGATGCACCTAAACGTAAAAAAGTAACAACACGGACACTTGCAAAAAAAGTCAAAGACGGAGAACAAATAGTTCAAATGGCAATCT
>CAZXGI010000117.1:0-6391 GCA_964639965.1 uncultured Rhodospirillaceae bacterium | reverse complement strand
GAAACGAAAATCTTTGGCCGATTAAGTGCTTGGCAAAACTGGATATTTCAACGACCCAACGCCGTTGGCGAAGATGGCGCACTAAAACTTTTTGGTACAGGAAAGCAAGCTAATTTTGATAGAAAGCGAGTATGATTATGACTGCAATAGACTATTCACAAAAAATCCCAAATAACATCAATCTAGCCGACGACCGCCGCCTCCAACGAGCATTAGAAGCATGGCAACCCGCATTTCTCAATTGGTGGGATGAACTTGGCCCAGTAGGCAGCTCTAATCATGAAGTTTTTTTACGAACAGCTATTGATGTGAGTGCCAAAGGCTGGGCACATTTTGACATGGTACGAATGCCTGAATACCGATGGGGTATTTTCTTAGCTGATAAGGAAGAGGACCGTAAAATTGCTTTCGGCGCCCATAAAGGGGAAGACGTTTGGCAGGAGGTACCTGGCGAATATCGTGCCGAACTTCGACGACTAATCGTAACGCAAGGAGATACAGAGCCTGCATCAGTTGAACAACAGCGCCAACTGGGGAAAACCTGTCCATCTCTTTATGATCTTCGTAGCCTATTTCAGGTAAATGTCGAAGAGGGCCGACATTTATGGGCGATGGTTTACTTGCTGCACGCTTATTTTGGTCGTGACGGCCGAGAAGAAGCTGAAGAAATGTTACAACGACATGCCGGAGATGAGGACAAACCCCGGATTCTGGAAGCTTTTAATGTACCAACAACAGATTGGCTCTCCTTTTTCATGTTCACCTACTTTCAAGATCGTGATGGCAAATTCCAGTTGAGTTCGCTCGCTGAATCTGGATTTGACCCTTTATCTAGGACGTGTAACTTTATGCTTACAGAAGAAGCACATCATATGTTTGTGGGCGAATCTGGTGTGGGACGTGTCGTTCAACGGAGTGTAGAATTAATCAAAGAACATGAAACATTAGATATAAGGAGTAAGGGTGGAATTGACCTAGCTACAATTCAGAAATGGATAAATTTTCATTTTTCGATTTGCCTTGACCTGTTTGGCCAAGAGAAATCAACCAACGCAGCGAATTTTTATAACATGGGGCTTAAAGGAAGGTTTCAGGAAGAAAAAATTGACGATGATCATAAGCTGGATAACGATATTTTTCTGGCACCTGAAATAAAGGATAACAAAGTGGTTATGGCAGAAGTCACTGCTTTAACTGCGATAAACGAAAGATTACGAAACGAATTT
Organism: uncultured Rhodospirillaceae bacterium; assembly: GCA_964639965.1. Lineage (GTDB taxonomy): Bacteria > Pseudomonadota > Alphaproteobacteria > Rhodospirillales > UBA2165 > TMED23. Next base: position 5,165 of record CAZXGI010000117.1, on the reverse strand, counting down.
CGGGATGATTGCCAACGCGGTATTGATCGATGGAATAAAATGCTTGCAAAAGAAGATATAGATTATGAAATTACCCTACCTCATTCGGCTTTTCACCGAAATATTGGAACATTTTCTGATGTGTTCTCAGACCCCCAAGGGAATATCATAACCAGAGAAAAGTGGGCTGAAAATGTCGGTAAATGGCTACCAACTCGAGAAGACAGAGAGTTTGTTAAAAGTTTAATGATCCCCGTTGTTGAAGTAGGTAAGACGGCAGGATGGATAGCCCCTCCCGCTCGCGGTATTCAAGGAAAAGACCCTGATTTTGAGTATGTAAAATTCCATTAAGGAAAAATTTTAAGTGCCATTAAACCTCAATTACTTTACTTTAAGTTTGTGATTGGGGTTTAGCTATTTTTGGTTAAAATAAATCAGGGGGTTTTATATGTCCGAAAATATCGTAACTGTGAATACCGAAGTAAATCCTGCCTCAATAATTTTCTCAGATACTTTTAATGTCTCGGTTCCATTTATTGACCGGCACTTAGAAGAAGGTCGGGGTAGTAAAATTGCCATACGCGTTCATGGCGGTGGGGAGGTGACCTATAATACTCTAGCCGAACATGTCAATCGTGCTGGCAATGCTCTCATCAACCTAGGCATAAACAAAGGCGATCGGATGCTTATGATCGTGAAAGACAGTGCAGAGTTTTATTATTTATTTTGGGGGGCAATAAAATCAGGAATCATTCCGGTTCCTTTAAATACTTTACTTCGGGCCAAAGATTATTCTTATATGATTGAAAATTCGGAGGCTTCTGGTGTTTTATATTCACCTGAGTATTCAACCGAAATTGATTCAGCTTTAAATAACTCTAAACATAAACCCTTAGTAGCATTGCAGACAGAAGGCGAAGGAAAAACCATAGCCCCACATATGATAAATGCATCACCCAATCTCACACCCGTTAAGACAAACCCAGAAGAAGATTGTTTCTGGCTTTATTCTTCCGGCACCACGGGAGGCCCGAAAGGAGTTGTGCATTCACACAAAGATATAGTTATCACCTGCCAACACTATGCAGCTGGAATTCTTGGCATAAATGAAGAAGATGTTTGTTTTTCTGCGGCCAAATTATTTTTTGCGTATGGTCTTGGCAATGCAATGACATTTCCCCTATGGGTTGGCGCGGAAGCAATACTATTTTCGGGGCCACCGACCCCTGAGTCATGCCACGAGATTATTGAAAAATACAAACCAACAATTTTTTATGGGGTTCCTACTCTTTATGCCGCACAATTGAAGGCAATGGCCTCATCTGAAAAAAAGGAACCTGATCTCTCTTCAATCCGCGTCTGTACGTCTGCAGGAGAAGCTTTGCCACCAGACTTGCTAAAAAGGTGGATGGATAAGACAGGCATACCTCTCTTAGACGGTATTGGCACTACAGAAATTCTTCACATTTTTTTATCTAATCGTATTGGAAACATAAAACCAGGTTCAAGCGGCTTGGTCGTTCCAGGATACGAAGGCAAAGTCGTGGACACCAGTGGTAAAGAAGTTCCAAATGGTGAAACAGGGGACCTGATGATTAAAGGCGATTCACTCCTAAAACTTTACTGGCGGAATCCAGAAAAAACATCCGCATCGCTTAAAGATGGATGGATGTATACCGGTGACACTTATTATAAAGATGACGAGGGGTTTTTCTTTTGCTGTGGACGCAGCGATGATATGCTAAAAGTTGGAGGTATTTGGTGCTCGCCAGTTGAAATTGAAAACAAACTTGTTGAACACCCTAAAGTATTAGAGGCCGCTATCGTAGGTAGAGAGGATAACGAACAGCTAATAAAACCCGAAGCTTTTGTTGTTTTGAATGATCCTACTGATGCAGGAGATGCCTTGAAAGCTGAACTTCTTGAGCATTGTAAATCCGGATTAGCACGTTACAAATACCCACGTTGGTTCAATTTTGTCGATGATCTTCCAAAAACAGCGACAGGAAAAATACAGCGATTTCAGTTGCGTTCAGATTAGTTTATTTCAGCTATAAAGGATCCATGCTACGTTAATTTCCCAAGAAGGATATTGAACGCCCCGTTTATCTTTGGAACCGGTTGCATTATAAGGTCACATGCAATTTCGCAGTCTGGTTTAACCATCTGATAATACAATTAGGAAAATCGACGATACATATGTAGCCCTTTTTTCCTCAAACTGAAGTTGAATTCAATGTTGTATATATTATTTTAGTAAGGTTACTGTGTAATCGAGAGCCAATTGCATACCGATTGCAAACACAATGTAAATGTAAAAACAAGTTCATTTTTTCAAGCTGAAGCTGTTATGAGTTCCAGAAATCATCTACTATGTTCTTGGTGTAATACAAAACACCTATTTGGTGCCTTTAATAAGAAGAGCTATAAAAGTGAAAATTTTAGTTTTACAGCATGCACGAATAGAGCATCCAGGAGTATTTCGAGACTTCTTGCTGGAGGATGGTCATGACTGGTTCGCGGTAAATCTTGATGAAGGAGAAAAGTTACCAGAACTCGATAAATTTGATGCGTTATGGGTGATGGGAGGGCCAATGGATGTATGGGAAGAAAATAAATACCCCTGGCTTCACGATGAAAAAAAATTTATAAAGGATGCTGTTGAAAACCGGGGAATTCCATTTCTAGGCTTATGTTTAGGACACCAACTTCTTGCCGAAGCACTTGGCGGCAAATGTGGAAAATCGCACCGACCAGAAATAGGTGTAATGGAGGTTACCTTAACCAAGGATAGTGAATCTGAAATCATATTTGATGATTTTCCTGAGAAATTTTTAAGCCTCCAATGGCATGGGGCCGAGGTTAAAGAAATGCCAGTTGGTGCGTTGTGCCTTGCTACTTCTTCATTATGTGGGATTCAAGCTATGAGCTGGGGACCGAGGGCCTACTCAATGCAATTTCACTTAGAAGTTGAGCCTGATACAGTTGAAAATTGGGCAGAAATTCCCTCTTATCAGTCAGCACTCCACAAGGCGTTGGGTAAGAACGGTACTGCAACCTTAAAAAAGTCCTGCATAGATAATATTCAACACTTTAACAGACTTGCAGAGAGGTTTTATATAAACTGGCTACAGACAGCAGCTCAAGTTAATTGAAAAAAATTATAGTATTTTTCAAAAATCATTGTTTCATGTTGACGTAATTCTGGTAAGCGACAGGCGTGCTGTCTCGAGGTGATTTTGCATCAATGTAGCAGCGCGTTCTGGCTCCCGAGCTTTTAATTCATCTAATATTTGACGATGCTGGTTGTTATATTCCGCGATTGAATTTTCATTTAATGTAAGACGACGCATTCGGGACCACTGTTTCTGATTGCGAACGGTATTGATTTGAGACATGACCCATATCAGAAGTCTATTTCCTGTGGTCTTCACTAATAATGTATGAAATTCATTATCAGCTTCAGAGAACCTGTTTGGATCATTAACACTAGAATCCATTTGCAGGAGAAGTTGGTCAGCTTTTTCTAAATCTTGTTGGGTCGCGTGCAGTACCACCAATCGACAAATGTGTGGTTCAAGGGCAAACCGGGCATCAATCAATTCAAGAGGGCTGGCATTTTCGATGATTGTATGAGTACTCTCTGACTTTGTTAATTTAACAAATGTTCCGCTGCCTGATCGAATATCTACCATGCCCTCAATCGCTAAAATACTTAGTGCTTTACGGACTGTGCCACGTGCCACGCTATATTTGTCCGCAAGCAGTCTCTCAGCAGGAAATCTTTCACCTGCCCTTAGAAGACCTTGATTGATTTCTTGGCGCAAAATGCTTGCGATTTCTGGGGCACCGCAACGTAAATTATGGTTTTTTTCCATCAGAGGCTCAAAAATTTCTATTAATTTATACCAAACTTATACCAAAATAAAGTAAATTTTCTATTTTGATACAAAATTGGATCAATTAGGTTGTGTATTGGCTAGAACTATAACATTATTTGAAAAAACTTTGAGCATGGCTTTTTTACTCTGAGAAAAAAAATTGGGAGGAATTCATGGCCTTTCCAGAACATGTAGATTATGTGGTGATAGGAGCAGGTATCCATGGGCTGTCATCAGCATGGCGTCTGGCCGAAAAATTAAGAGAGGCTGGAAAAAGTGTCGAAGGGCAAATAATTGTTCTTGATAAGACTGGTATAGCTGCTGGGGCTTCCGGTATTGCTTGTGGTGTTGTGCGCAATAATTATTTCCAGCCCGCCATGAGGAACTTGATGGCGCATTCTGTGGGGGTCTGGGAAAGTGATCCAGAAGCATTTAGTTATCACCCCGTAGGTTATATGCAAGTTTCTTGTGAATCGATGCATGACAATGTTGGAAAGATATTTTCTGAACAACGAGAAATTGGTTATGAGAGTGTATTTATAGAAGGATCCGATGCCTCAATGAGCTACATGCGAGAACTTTTTAACGATTGGCAGGCAAAAGGAATCACCTCAGTTCTACATGAAAAACGTGGTGGTTATGCTAACAATACAAAATCTATCTATGGACTAGCAAAAAAAGTTGAAGATTTAGGCGTTAGAATTTTGACTGGGGTTGAAGTCAAAGATTTAATCCAAGAGAATGGGTCAAATGCTGTTTCAAAGATAGAAACTGACCGTGGCATTATGACTTGTTCCCATGTAATCATTGGTGTTGGTCCTTGGGTGCGGGATTTTTGGCAAATGCTTGGTCTACCAAAAAAAATTGATGTGAAAGATCTTGAGGGAGAAATTCACAAAGATGTAGAGATGTGGCGGTTTTGGCAGTTGGAAGAGGGAGTTCTTCAGGTTGAGCCTGAATTATTGTTGACGAATGATGGAAAGCATCCTCCAGTAATTCATGTTGATACCGATGCACCCTTAATATCGGATGTAGATGGCTCGGTTATTACGGATAATTTGTGGGGGATTTACTACAAACCCGATTGGCATTTTGGAGGTATACAAGGTGGCGCTGCTCCTTATAAGATAGAAACCCAAGTCGATGAAGTTGCGATTGATCCCTATGGGCCTTCAAGCCCAGAGTTTGTATCAAGCCCAGAGTTTGCTCATATGTGGGTTTCTGCATTAGCTCACTGCCACGGACGTTTCGAGGGTATGATGCCAAAATATCATCGAGAAGCTTCAGGAGGAATTGGTTGCTTTA
>CAZXGI010000116.1:0-6399 GCA_964639965.1 uncultured Rhodospirillaceae bacterium | reverse complement strand
AATTTTCTGTTTGTGAACGATACCAGTCTAATATTTCAGCCCCCGTCATAAAGATTACACCTGGCTTTCCCGCTAACTCTGAGAAAATTTTTTTAAAATACTTAATCCGATGGGGAACTCCGTGAATATAAGGATGAACTGCAATGGACATTATGCGGACATTGTTTCTCCCTTCTTCATAAAGTGTTTCAAAATAGTCCATAGTACGCTCATACAAGATGGATGAAACATGATTCTGGGATAACATTATGGGTATATCATTAAGTTCCGTTGTGTACGGAACAGAGTACAGTTTACCCTTCGCTGTATTTATCAGGCAAGGCTGATCATCCAGGATCCAATCGGCCGTATATTCAAATCCGGCCTCTACTAATAATTCTGGTGTATTTTCGGTTTGGGTTAAACCCGGTCCCATCCACCCCTTTGGCCTATAACCACAAAATTTTTTCATTGTTTCCATTGTTTTCAAAATCGCTTCTCGCTCATCGTCGAGTTCATACATAGGCTTTTGGATATAACTGTGGCCCATAAATTCCCAGCCGGCCTCCAAAGCGGCCTCAGCAACTCGCGGATAAGCGTTTGGAACTGTGCCATTCATCGACACTGTCGGGGTAATATCTAGATCAGAGAGAACTTCCATTAACCGCCAAACTCCAATTCGCATTCCATATTCAGACCAACACCAATTAGGGATATCAGGGACGTGTCCTCCTTCTCCTGGTGGCGTTAGTATTCGTCTCGGCAGTGGTAATTCTGGCGGCCATTCTTCTAGGTTAACAACAGGCCATACAATAATTCTACCATCATTGGGAAGTGATAGCGGTGTTCTGTCTACAATTGCACTGTATTCTATGCGGTCAGCAATTTTCATTAATCTAACTTCCTAATATTAATTTTTTAAATCAGTGTCGATAAATTTCAAACAACATAATTGAATTTTCCATTTTTATTCTAGGCTAAACATTTTTTATTTGGCAATACGTCTTTTCATAGGTTGGACGGTATAATTATAATCTTGCTTTTCAAGGAAAATTTAATTTACTTAAAATTATTTGATTGATTACTGGAGTGCAAATGAAAAAGCCGCTGAAAGGTAAAAGGGCGTTGGTAACAGGCTCAGGTGGAGGATTGGGAAGAAGTCACGCTCTATTATTGGCAGAAAGAGGTGCGGAACTTATCGTCCATGACATAAATTCCAATGGGGCGAATGAAACTGCAGACTTAATTCGAAAGGTTGGAGAACAGGCTTCTGTTTTAATCTCAGATGTTCGTGATATTGAAGAATTTCGCCATTCAATTAGCAATATTGGAAAAATCGATATTTTAGTGAATAATGCAGGAGTTGGTGGAAAGGGTCGCAAGATTGAGGAAATAGATATTCAAATTTTTAATGAAATGTTTGAAGTTCACGTTCGGGGAACTTTTTTTGCAACACAGGCTGTTTTGCCAAGAATGAAGGAGAAAAAATCCGGAAAAATTATAAATATTTCTTCTATATTCGCAATGGGTGGCCACGATTCAATTAGTCACTATGCCGCAGCTAAGTCAGCTATTTCTGGATTAACAAAATCATGGGCAAGAGAATTTGCTCCATGGGGCATAAATGTCAACGCTGTAGCCCCAGGATTCGTTGAAACAGATATGACGCGATCGTCTAACTCGGAAAAGGATATTCGTAATCTTGAAAAAACCATGCCGCTTGGGCGGTTTTGCGCCCCTATAGATATTTCCTATGCAGTAGCATGGTTAGCCTCCGCAGAATCAAATTTGGTATCCGGTCAAATAATTAGCCCTAATAGTGGTGCGGTTATCGTCGGCTATTAGGTAACATTGTCATTGGCCAGATTACGGTATAGTTTTTGGCATCTTGAAGAGCTAGCTAACACTGCTTTTGATTTAACAATTATTAGTTAGAAAGAAAAATATGGTAATAAGAGATTGTATTGCTCCCGATCGAAATCCACGAAAGCCGAAGATAAATTTGCCAAAAGGTACAGTGGATACACATGTTCATATATTTGAAAAGGAATTTCCATTATTTGAAGGTCGAGGATATAACCCACCAGTGTCAACGTTACATGACTTGTATCATTTACATTCTGTCCTCGGTGTTGATAGGGTAGTATTTACCCAGCCGTCTGTGTATGGCGTTGATAATTCAGCAATTCTAAAAGGAATAAATGAATTAAATCGAACTTCGGTACCTCGAGCAAGAGGCGTATGTGCAATTAAATTGGATGCCTCTGAAGATTTTCTCGCCGAATTAGACGAGCAAGGAATAAAGGGAGTGCGCCTTAACCTTGATAATAAGGGTGGTATGCCTCTCGAGTTGAAGGATATATCTCGGTTGGAAGCAAAAATTAAACCTTTTGGTTGGCATCTTGAATATCTGTTCCCAGGCAAAGATATTGAAGAACTTGCACCTGTTTTAGCTTTATCATCTGTACCTATAATGATTGGGCATTTTGCTTATCAATCGGCATCTGCAGGTATTCAAGCCAGTGGATTTCAAGTTTTATTGAACCTAGTAAAAGACGGGAACACATGGGTCAAGATTTCTGGAGCTAATAGAGTGAGTGCAACAGATTTACCCCCTTATGATGATGTCAAGCCAATGGTGCAAGCATTGGTTGAGGCAAATTCAAACAGTATAGTTTGGGGGACGGACTGGCCCCATCCGAATAAATATGAAGTAAACCCCAATGATGCTGATCTTGTTAATGCTTTTGGTGAATGGATATTTGAACCTAGTTTAATTGAAAAAATTATGGTGACTAACCCAGAAAAATTTTATTCATTTGACAGTTTTGATTGCGAATAATTTATGATTATTCGATATGGGAAGGAAATTTTAATTGTGAACTTAAACATAGGATTAACTAAAAAAATCAGTTGTGAGAGAAGGTTATATGTCTGAAATGAACAGCAAGGTAGCATTAGTTACTGGCGGAGGAACCGGAATAGGTCGTTCCAGCGCGTTAGCTCTACAAAAAGAAGGCTACGTTGTTGTTATTTGTGGTCGCCGAGAAGAGCTTCTTGAAGAAACGGTTGATTTGGGAATACCTAATAAACCTCCAATTTTTTCCATCATTACAGATGTTGCGAATGCTAAGTCAGTTGAAGAGTTGTTTAACGCTGTTCAAAAAAGATATAGCAGGTTGGATGTGCTGTTTAATAATGCTGGAATGGGGGCTCCAAGGGTGCCTCTTGACGAATTGGAGGAGGCCGATTGGCGTCAGTGTGTGGACGTTAATTTGACAGGTACTTTTCTCTGTGCGCAACAAGCTTTCAAAATAATGAAAGAGCAGAGACCGTGTGGAGGTCGAATAATTAATAATGGATCTGTTTCTGCTCAGGTTCCTAGACCAGACACCATAGCCTATACAGCAACCAAACATGCAATTACCGGTATAACGAAGTCAATTGCCCTTGATGGGAGGTCTCATAATATTGCTTGTTCGCAACTTGATATTGGAAACGCCGATACTGCGATTGGGGAAAGGTTTAAAAAAGGGGTGCCTCAGGCAAATGGAGACGTAATGGTAGAACCTGTAATTGATTCAAGCGAATGTGGTAGGGCTGTGGTCTATTTAGCTGGTTTGCCACTAGATGTTAATATTTTAAATATGACGTTAATGGCAACAAATATGCCGTTTGTTGGGAGAGGCTAACAGAAAAATTATCTGATTTTAGTATGTTAAACTAGTTTTTAGTTTTTCCGATAATTATTTGTTACTATAAAATTAGAAATACAAGGGGAAGTGTTATGGATTATCAATTTTTATCATGGGCTATATTACTCGGAGCTTTATCTGCAGCGTCGCTGCCCCTTGGTTCTCTTTTGGGCTTGAGTTGGCAGCCAAATAACAAGATCGTTGGTGCAATGACAGCTTTTGGAGGTGGGGCCTTAGTAGCAGCATTAGCTGTCGAACTGGTTGCTCCGACAGCCATGCACTTGGTTCACGCAGAGACAGCTATAGCAAAAAGTGAAGCGTCTCACCACCTAATCAACATGCTGATTGGAGCTATAGTGGGTGGGACCTTATTTGTCTTGCTTGATACTATTATTAATTCTCAAGGTGGTTTCTTGCGTAAAACTTCTGCGACGATCGAGTATTTCACAAACCGTAATTATGCCCGAAGAAAAGAAATACTAGAGCATTTGGCTGGTAGTGAGTTGATTAGGCACCTTCCTTTAGAAATCGTCGAAGAAATGGTGACTAAGGTAAATGAACGGACATATAATGCTGGAGAAGTTTTATGTGAAGAAGGCGCCGATGGTGATGAAGTTTTTTTTATAGAAACTGGCACCGTATCTGTTACTCGAGGAAAAGAGTTTGTAGCTGATTTAAAAACTGGCGATGTACTTGGAGAAATAGCTCTTGTTACGGGTGCGCCAAGGACAGCGACGGCAACAGCTAAAGATGACACGTCCGTGCTTTCTTTCCCAAAGGAGGATTTTGATCAATGGAGATCGCAGTCGAGCGAATTTGAAAAAGCTGCTGCCATGTTATCAGCGAATAGACTTAAAGAACTCGTCGACAGAGATGATATTGATCTTGATGCTGATGAGTGGGTTGATGAGGCTATGACAGCTTTGATGGAGATTGCGGTTGTACCTACAGATATACAGCTGCAGGAGGTGAGTGAAGAGCATGGTGGAGCCCCAATGGCTATCTGGTTGGGAATATTATTAGATGGCATTCCCGAGAGTTTTGTAATTGGATCCGCCCTAGTTGTTTCCATTACAGCGGCAATAGCACAAAGTGGAGCGGAGTCGATTACATTAGGTTCTATGATCCCCTATACCTTAATAGCAGGATTATTTCTTGCTAACTTTCCTGAAGCCATGAGTAGCTCAATCGGCATGAAAAAGCAGGGTTGGGGTCCGTTAAGAATATTTTTGATGTGGTTTAGCCTTACAATTATGACTTCCATTGGTGCTGGCGTTGGCTATTGGTTGGGCGGAAGCGTAGACCATGGGATCGTTGTTCTTATTGAAGGGCTTGCAGCTGGTGCTATGTTGACAATGATTGCTGCAGCAATGATACCTGAGGCCGTCCATCTTGGGGGCAGTAACGTGACCGGATTAGCTACATTATTTGGATTTTTAGCAGCTATCGCATTTAAATTGTTAGAATAAATCATTGTTTTACGAACAAATTATTTATTTGTTTTGCAGCCAAAAATGGAGGGCACATGGCTAGTGAGGAAGAGCAGCTCAATTTAAATCATAAGTTTCGGGCTATTCACGATGAAGATATACCTTGGGAGGATGGAGCAGATAATAATCTATTAACCCTTCCTAAAGGAGTTAAAGTAAAGATTTTTTATAAAGATGATGCTATGAAAAGGGTCGACATGAAGGTTAAATTTCCGCCCGGATATGTTGAACCTGCACATAGCCATAAGAGTTGGCATTCCATCTGTGTTTTGAAAGGCCGAATGTGTGTCGCTGGCAAGGATTTACGTCCTGGCGATTATGTATTTGGGTGGGATGAACTTCATGGGCCTTACGAATATCCTGATGGCTGCGAAGCATTTGTTGTATTTATGGGTGACGGAACAGAACATAGATGGGATGCAAAAGCTCACGAGGCGTATGAAAAGATCTGGAAAGCAGAGCCTAACTAGGTAAGTTACATTTTACGATAAGGGCAAATCTAGTCCCGCTCTTTTGCGCTAATACTATTTTCTCATATTCTGTAGTTGGATTTTTTGCTATTATGCTAACGTACTTCAACTATTGTATGGTTATTTCCCAAACACGTTATCAACACTTTAGTTATGTTGGTTGATGAGATGGGTTAATGCTGGGTTTCTGAAGTTTTACGGGACTTTAGTTTCAGAGCGGTGACTTCGTAGATATTAAGCCCAGAAAGTTCGGCGATTTCCTTTGCAGAAAATGTTGTTTCTTTTAGCAGTATGCCTGCGTACGTGACAGGATCGCGTCTTTGAGGTGATGTTGCCATAACAAATCCTTAAGTTAAGAATTACGGAGTTTATAATACAACTTATGTAGAATAGATTAATAAACTTGATTAAATTAACCCGAAACAATCCTTAGCACGGATTTTTTATAAATCTTCCATCGTTTTTTGGGCTTGCAAAAGGTCCACCAATTATGATTTGCACTCTTTTATGGTTTAGAGGCGAGGTTTTTATTTTGATATAGCAGCTTAAGGTAGTGCTGCGTTTACCCTTGAGGTGATGGTTTGTTTACGTGTCTTTGATGTTATATGCAGTATTCATCGTTTGACTATTTTATTATTTTGTAATTAAAATTTTTTGTTATTTTTATATTCTGTATAAAATTTTAGTTGTTTAGATAATAATTCATAGCAAGTAGCTACTTGTGAAAAAACTAAAAGAAAAATTTTCTATGGAGAATACAGTGAA
>CAZXGI010000115.1:0-6544 GCA_964639965.1 uncultured Rhodospirillaceae bacterium | reverse complement strand
ATTCTGTCTCAATTCCAGCCATGATTTTTAAAAGTGTTGACTTACCGGCTCCGTTTGCTCCTAAAACCCCAATTTTTGCTCCGGGTAAAAATGATAAAGAAATATCTTTAAATAGCTCACGACCACCTTGAAAAACTTTGTTTAACTCTTTCATTACATAGATGTATTGATAAGACACGTTTGAATACTCCATAACATTTTATTGGTTCTTAATTATTATATCATTTCTCTGTACATCGGCCAGACAATGCGTTCTGAATCCATCAAATAATAGGTTGAAGATAAGTATTTTAAAATAGCAAGTTAAGGGTTCTATATAATTGGAAAGTGAAATTTTCTGAAAAGAATTTTGCTGTTCTTTCATTATAGACAGATCAATGCCATAAAAGTTTTATAATTTATCCGTAGTATTGGGTTTCATTAGGTTAGGTGTGTTATGACGGTTAAAGTGGGTATTAATGGTTTCGGGCGAATGGGTCGATTAGGTCTTCGAGTATCCTCGAATATACGCGGGTACACGATTAACCATATTAACGAACCTGCGGGCTCAATTGAACAGGCAGCGCATTTGTTAGAGTTTGATTCGATACACGGCCGATTTTACAAAAATATTTCTTGCGACCACAAAAATCTAAACGTTGATGGTAATAACATTAGCTATTCACAGTTCTCGACACCATCGGAGATTCCTTGGGGTGACCTAGGCGTTGATATCGTCCTGGAATGCTCTGGTAAGTTTAAAACGGCCATCGCATTAGATCCACATATGAAAAACGGCGCAAAGAAGGTTATAGTTTCTGCTCCCGTAAAAGATCAAAATGTACTGAACCTTGTTATGGGTGTAAATGACCATTTATATAATAATAAAAAACATCAGATAATAACAGGGGCATCGTGTACTACTAATTGTCTCGCACCAATTATTAAGGTTCTGCTTGAGCATTTCGAGATCCGCCATGGGGTTATTACGACTATACATGACGTTACAAATACCCAGAAAATGGTGGACGGATTTCATCCTGACCTTCGGCGTGCACGCTCTGGCCTAAACTCTCTGATCCCTACTAGTACTGGATCGGCAACCGCCATCACACAGATTTACCCTGAACTCTCAGGTAAGTTAAATGGCCTAGCTGTCAGAGTTCCACTTCTAAACAGCTCTTTAACTGACTGCGTTTTTGAAGTTGATCATGCAACGACGCCAGAAGAAATAAACGATCATTTCAGAACAGCATCAAATGGAAATTTAAAGAATATCTTAGGCATAGAGACCCGGCCATTGGTGTCGGCTGATTTTATCAATGACCCACGTTCGTCCATAATAGATGGCCCCTCGACCATGGTAGTTGACAAAACTCAAGTGAAAGTTCTGGCGTGGTACGATAATGAATGGGGTTACATGAATAGGCTAATGGAATTGACAAAAAAAATCGCAAATGAAATTTAACCCAACCACAAATTATTCATTAGTAACCGGTGCCTATTGGATATTTACGCTGACAGATGGCGCATTGCGCATGCTGGTATTATTATATTTTTATTCATTTGGTTATGACGCGTTCGAAATTGCCTTGCTGTTTTTATTTTATGAATTAGCGGGCATCTTTACAAATCTAATAGGTGGCTGGATTGGCGCGAGACTTGGTCTGAAATCTACATTATTAGCTGGTTTATTTTTACAAGTCGTTGCCTTATCGGCACTGGCAAATATCAATGTGGACTGGCCAATCTGGAAATCGATTGGCTTTGTGATGGCGATGCAGGCGCTATCAGGTGTAGCAAAGGATCTAACAAAAATGAGTTCTAAGAGCGCCGTCAAGCTAGTTATTGGAGAGGGCAAACAGCAAGTTCTTTTTAAGTGGGTTGCCGTACTGACAGGCTCAAAGAATGCTCTAAAAGGTATAGGGTTCTTTATGGGAGGATTCCTGCTAACCTGGCTGGGTTTCTCAATGGCACTTTACAGCATGGCCATAGCTATAATATTTGCAGTTCTACTTGCAATCGCTACTGCTAACCTGGGCAAATCTAGTGAACGTCTCAAGCTAGCAGGAATCTTATCAAAGGAACCAAAAATAAATATTTTATCCGGGGCTCGGTTTTTTCTTTTTGGTGCGCGGGATATTTGGTTTGTCGTCGGCCTGCCAATATTTCTGGCTGCCGAACTGGGTTGGAGCCACACGGAGATCGGTTCGTATATGGCCTTCTGGATTATTGGATACGGTATTGTTCAAGCCATAGCTCCAAAATTTGTAATAGGTAATGAAAGATCTGCCACTTACTGGATATTTATTCTCATGATGGTAACAACACTCATGGCGTTTGGTATCTATTTTGGTGTCTACCCAAGTTTGACAATTTTATTAGGACTAGTTGTTTTTGGAATTATTTTCGCTATTAATTCATCGATTCACTCATTTTTGATCCTGAACTATTCAAAAAATGATCAAGTGCTTTTAAACGTTGGGTTTTATTATATGGCAAATGCTGGGGGACGTTTGGTGGGTACATTAATTTCAGGGCTGGCATACCAACTGGGAGGTATATTGTCATGCCTACTTTTCAGTCTTCTATTTTTGTCAATGAACTGGCTGATTACCTCGGCCTTATCTCGTAGTCATAACCTGTATTTACGTGATTAAGGAAAAAAATATTGGATTAATAAAAGTGTCTTACGACTGAAATTTAATCTCTGGTCTGACACCGACAGCCTTTGAGAGATCAAAACCAATAAATTCATAATAATAACAATCAAATTTCATAAAAAAGTAATATTTTTATTCTAGGATTTATATTCAAGCCGTTTGGGAGAGCAAGAAATGCATTGTTTAATGGCTATTTCGTAAATCTGAATAAATGAGTTTCAAAAATAAACGAGTTTTTTTCTAAGTCTCACTCAAAAAATGGTTAAACAGTTTATAAAAACAGATAAACACACATGCATTCTGATTCACAAAAAAATATAGAAAAAGACTGGATTACGGCTGAATTAGAAGATTCGTTCGACGAAGAACTTGAGTTGGAGATAGATGACCACCGAATACCTAAAAAATTGGGTCATCTAATCGGAAAAAAACAAAAACGTACACTGCAACGGCGTTATTATTTTAAACACTTGATGCAGCTACAATCCGAACTGGTTAAACTCCAAGACTGGGTTACTTATACAGGTTATAAATTAGTGGTCATTTTTGAAGGTCGCGATGCGGCAGGAAAAGGTGGTGCCATAAAACGAATTACGCAACGTTTGGACCCTAGAAAATGTCGTGTCGTAGCCTTACCAGCTCCTACGGAGACGGAAACAACACAATGGTATTTTCAACGGTTTGTCTCGCACTTACCCGCCAATGGGGAGATGGTTCTATTTGATCGTTCGTGGTATAACCGCGCAGGAGTTGAGCGAGTGATGAAATTTGCTGGTAAAGCTCAAGTTAATCAGTTTTTCACTGATGTGCCAGAATTTGAGCGAATGCTGGTGGGGTCTGGAATTAAACTTATAAAATATTGGTTCTCAATTTCTGACCAGGAACAACAACTTAGGTTCTTGATGCGAATACATGATCCGATGAAACAATGGAAATTGAGCCAAATAGACCTAAAGTCTCGGGTTTTATGGGAAGAATATACCAAAGTTAAAGAAGAAATGCTCACTCGTACCAATATACCTGAAGCGCCATGGCATATTGTCGCGGCGAATGATAAAAAACGGGCCCGCCTTAACTGTATAAAACATCTCATAGACCAAGTTCCATACAAAGAAGTGCCGAATGAAGAAATTTCTTTGCCAGACCGAATATTCAATTCCGATTATGAACGTAATACCTTTCCCAAATCAATGTTCGTACCTGAAAATTATTAATTATAACCAATAATTGAAATACTGTTTATCTTTAGCCCAAAAAGAGATTTGTAAAAAGGTATATAAAGCTAATACGAATATTGTTACTGCCATTGGAAAGGTATAGAACCATTTAACCATATCGTGATTAAATATTTATACTAAATTCTAATTTTAAACAAACAACCAAAGGTGTCCCTCTTATGCATAAAATCGGTGCAATACCATTTGACGTGAACGGTGATGAGATCGCCATCCTATTTATAACTTCACAAACTAGAGGTAGATGGATATTCCCCAAGGGAACGCTTGAGAACGGGGAAAATCACCACGATGGTGTTAAAAGGGAAGCGTACGAGGAAGCCGGCATAAAAGGGGATGTTCTTGATAATTTTCCAATCACCATTCCCATTACCAAGAAGACTAGTAATGGAGTAATAAAGGTTCCCGTCACTTATTACCCACTTCTCGTGAACCAACAGTTAGAAGAATGGCCAGAGCGAGAACGGCGCCAGCGCCACTGGGCGCTCCTTCGCGACGCTTCAAAGACAACTGACCGGGGCGATTTTTTGCATTTAATTAATCAATTTGAACAGCTCAGCCCATGGATGTTAGAAATCTCAAAAGGTAAAACAAAGATACCGCGAGCAACGCCGACGCAGGAACAGTAATTATCCAGGCAGACGTGATTGAGAACACAAACTGTCGACGAACCAATTTTCGCCGGAGCCTGATATTGATACCTTTAAATGCTTCTTCAGCCGTATGATTTAACTTATGTCCCGGTCGAAGACGCTTTTTATTAGGATTCTCGAGAGTCTCGCGCAAGAAACCAACACCAAAAATAGCTCCAATTGCAATATGGGTTGAACTCACTGGTAATCCAAGCGCTGTTGCTATTAACACAGTAATAGCCGAAGCCAAAGCAACACAATAAGATCGGGGAGCATTTAGTCGCGTGATTTTTTGACCAACCGTAGTAATTAGCTTTGGTCCAAAAAGTGTTAGCCCTAATGCTATTCCTAGAGCACCTATTAACATTACCCATAGCGGTATTGAAACCTTGGCAGCTAAAGCTTCTTCTGGTCCAAAACTGGATACGATTGCTGCCAGAGGACCAACCGCATTTGCTACATCATTAGCTCCATGAGCAAAGCATAATAGCGAAACGCCAACAATTAACGGTAAATGAAATAGCTGGTAGATATCTTCTTTTCTATTGCTAAGACTTACAGCTTTTTTCGTTATGAATGGTTTGGATAATCGCCAGGCTAAAAGAAATCCAACAACCGAAAATATACATATTTCAAGGACATCAGGCTTCCAGATTTTTTTTAGTCCCTTGATTGACATATAAGCTATGAAAGCGGCAGCCATAAGACCAATTAAAAATGGCACCCATTTGATTGCAGCAACTTTGCGCTCCGATGTATTTATGATTTTGATTTTAATGAACAATAGCAAGCCAGCTGCTACCAAACCACCAAACACAGGTGATATAACCCAACTGGCTGCAATTTTCGACATCGTAAACCAATTAACCAACCCAAAACCAGCACCCGCAATACCTGCACCCATTACACCTCCAACTATAGAATGCGTTGTGGAAACGGGGGCGTTAAAATAAGTGGCCAAATTGATCCACAAAGCTGCCGCAAGTAGTGCTGATAACATCAAATAACGAAAGTTCTCAGATGAAATTTGATCACCCGGAGTTATGATCCCCTTCGCAACCGTTTTTATGACATCACCACCAGCCAGGAGTGCGCCAGCACTCTCAAAAATAGCTGCAATGAGTACAGCAGAAAAAATTGTTAATACTTTTCCGCCAACAGCTGGTCCCATATTATTTGCGACGTCATTTGCACCAATGTTTAACGCCATATAGCCACCTATGGCCGCTGCAGCAACCAAGAGTGCGATTTCCTCACTGGCTACTGCCAAGCTTAAATTTCCATAAATTCCAGCTAATATGATGAATATAATTGCAATCGAAATTGGCAGAAAATTTGACCGGACACTGGTCACCTGATTCCAGTAGTAAGAAGCCCTGCGCAGATCATTGACATAACGGTTTGAAGCTTCTTTTTTCTTTTCTTCCATCGGTCTCAACTACTTAACGACATTTAAAATCGCCAGTTAGTTAGACTGAAATTTGGGAAAAATCAAATAAGAATTTGACCTAAGATAAGCAGATGGCCGCTTAAAATTCTTTATTTATAAAGTTCTGTTTTCATTCAATATTTTTTTAATTAATTTTTCCTGGATTTTTTTATAAGATAGATGGAGGACCTTATAAATAATTGTCCTATTTAAAATCTCGGAACGATTCGAAAATTAGGGCTTGGTTTTACCTCATCGGTTCTATTAAACCTTTTATTATCGACAACACCGAACAAAATTATTAGAAGATTTATTAGTTATTATTTTTTAAACCCATCGTGGTGTATATTGCTGCACTGACTTGTATTGGTTAGGCATATCTAAATTATAACCCAATTCATTAGCTGCGTGCCGGGTCCAATACGGATCAAACAAATGCATTCGAGCGATAACGCAAATATCGCCTCTTCCACTTGCAATTATTGAGTTAGCATCGGCGTAAGATTGTATATTTCCAACCGTCATCGTGGGCATTCCAGCTTCGAGACGAATTCTATCTGAAAAAGGAAGTTGAAACAGCCGGCCATACTCCGGCTTTTCTTCTGA
>CAZXGI010000114.1:0-6544 GCA_964639965.1 uncultured Rhodospirillaceae bacterium | reverse complement strand
GTGCTTACCATACCGAGCACGACTGACTTGTCTTCCGGCAGGAACCTGAGGGGTGCGAAGTCTCCCGCTCGCTCTGAATCATATTCCAGCAAAAATTGATCCACATTAACCTCATTGAACAACCGTTCGGCAACTATTTCGTACCCGCCGGTACCGATCCATTTGCCCCGGAAATTACCTCGGCAGAGGTGCATCCCGGCTTTCATATTAACAGGCCGGGAATTGAGTACTTGATTCACTCGTTCAATGTAGTTGTCAAACAAGGATTGCCAGTCCCAACCCCATTCGGCTAGCCGGGTACGCACTTTTTCGTCGCAGAATAGAGCCATGGGCACTTCATCAAGTTGCAGATAGCTCAATCCAAGTTCACCCAGTGCCTGAATTTCCTCCTGATAAACAGCAATCAGATCACTCCAATAGGTTTCGTCCTCGGGATAAACAGTCCGATCCATACCGTCAGGTCCACGAAAAAAATGAATAACTGATGGTGCGGGCATAGTAATCTTAACGCGATTTACTGCAACCGAGTTGGCATAACTAAACTCATCGGTAGTGATACTGCCAGTCCGTTTTATGGAAGCTTCGGCATGAGGTACCGGCACGCTGACCGATGCTTCTCCTTCTTCAATAAAGTTGAACTCAGTGTCCTTATGAATAAGGCCATCAACGGCATCAACAAACCCTGCAAACCAAGACCGACGGCGAAATTCCCCATCAGTGACTACGCCAAGGCCGGCGGACTCTTGCATGGAAATTGCTTCGCGGATGGCCTCGTCTTGCACGTCCTTAAATTGAGCACCGTTAATTTTTCCCGACACAAGGTTCTTATAAGCTGCTCGCAGCTCTTTTGGTCTCAGTAGGCTTCCGATATGGTCGGCGCGGCAAATGGGGCAGGCATTACTCAGCTACTCTCTCCCGTTGTTTCATTGCGGCAATCCATCATCATAAACACTTGCCCCAACGGATTTGCTTTCATGCCATATATCCCATAGAAATTTGGTTTATCCTTAAAATTGTTTCCGATGACACCTAACAAACACTATATGGTCTTTGGCGATCTTAATTAAATCCGTCCTCAAAGTTATCATATAAGGTATATTTTGCAGTTAATTCATCACGTGCTTTGATAGGACAGATTGTAATTAAATACCGAGCAGGAATCTGATGCCAGAAGCCTTCTAGAGTTTTACAATTAGGGTCATCTGAATGATTATAAAAAGCACCTAATGCTGTTCTAATGCTACCATGTGGGAAATTCTTATTCATAATATGTACAATACCTAATACCACCTCAGCATCAAAATCTTTAGTAGCAAATAATCCCAATCCTTGTACTTTTGATCTTTTTATAGTTAATCCGTCTGGTAATGGTTTATACATAGATTTCTGAGTTTCCCACTTTTTCCATCTTGCTCGCAATACTTACATTTATCATGAATGCCCCACAAACAATAAACTAATCACAGATAAATCGATTTTGCACGTTTTATTCGAGGGGTGACGAATTTCACACAATCTGTTAGAAACTATTTAAGTGACCGCCAGAACCAAACAATGTCGTTTATTTGTCTTAGAAAATTGTTATGAGATTTAAATGAATTTCACAAAAAAAGAACAAGCAGACCAATTAAGCCGTTTGCGAAGATATGAGTTTGAACGAATAAAACATTTATTTAATTCTAATGATCGAGTCCTAGAAATTGGTGGTGGAAGTGGCTTTCAAGCATCATTGTTTTCCAAACATGTGGATGAAATAGTTTCCATCGATGTGAACTCGCACCAAGCTCCAGTCGCAGAAGTCAAGATTTACGACGGAATCAACATTCCATTTCCTGATAAGTATTTTAGTGCCGTATTTAGTTCAAATGCACTTGAACATATTCAAAATATTGATGGCATAATATTAGAATTAAGACGAGTATTAAAAGACGATGGTATTGCAGTACATATTGTTCCAACGGTTTCGTGGCGCATATTTACAACTTTGGCTCATTACCCTGGAATTCCACGTCTACTTTGGAGTAATTACCAAAACCTCACAGAAAAAATATCTAAACCTAAAAAAGTTGTTAATGTTTCAAACAATTTACCTAAGCAAACAAAAAATAAAGTTATAGAGCTAATGAGGATAAAATGGATTTGGAATATCCTGAGTCATTTTAAATTAAAATGGATTAAGTCAATATTGTGGAGTCCGAGGCATGGGGAACGTGGCAATGCTTTAAACGAGGCATTTTACTACAGGAGCAAGTGGTGGAGAGAAATGTTTGAGGCAAATGGTATGTCCGTCCGAGATGAGTTTACGTTGGGTATTTTCTACACAGGGAACACAGTTTTGGGAAGGCTTCTCCCAATTGCTGAGCGTCAGCTACTTTCAAAAATTTTTGGCAGTTCCACCAGGTTAATTTTACTAACAAAGAATAAAGGTGAAATTAAACTAACCGAGAATTGATACCACAAAATGGAGGCTACACTTCTCAGGTGCTTCTCAAACCACATCTTTCATACCTTGCGTGAGTCATTTGAAAAGTCATTATGTTGCAAAGACAAGCACATTTAGGAAAGAAAATTTAATTGAGACACATATATAGTGCACATACCAATATTTTTGAGACAAGATTGTAGTATGACAAACAACCTCCAATTGAAATAATTTTTAGGATATATTTTGATTTTGATAGAGCGGTTTTAATTTGAAGGATAAACCAAATTTTAACGGAATATATGGCATGACCGCAAACCCGTTGCGGCAAGTGTTTATGATGGGAGCTTTATGGTTTCTAACACGCCATAGAAGTCATAAACCTTTGAATATTCTTGAAGTTGGATCCTGGAGTGGAGCTTCGGCTTTGACCTGGGGAGAAGCTCTAAATATCCACAATAATGGCATAGGTACCTTAACTTGCGTTGACGCTTGGAAGCCTTATTACAACCAAAATGAGATTTATGATGATTTAAGCAAAGAAATTAATAAGGTTCTTGCTAGTGAGGAACCGTATAATGTGTTCAGAAAAAATATTAAATTTCTACCTGCAACTGTGGAATTGAGAGTACACCGTGGTTGGTCTTCCGACATCCTTCCCAAATTAAAACCAGCAGATTCTGATCTTGTTTACATTGATGGTGACCATAGTTATTACAGAGTGTTAAGTGATATTAAACTTTCTTCTAGACTAGTTAAGGATGGAGGTATTATTTGTGGTGATGATTTAGAACTCCAATCCCATCAAGTAGACGCATCGATAGTTGAAGAAAGACCCCACTTAGACAAAATGTTCAACAAAGCTAAAAACACGATTTTTCATCCTGGAGTGACTCTTGCTGTAGGAAAAATGTTTGGACCTGTAAGTTCTTGGTACGGATTTTGGGCAATGCAGAAAAATAATGATCAGTGGAAGAAAGTATCGTTGGCAGGAATGCCACCTCATATTCCAAGTTTTTTATCCTTAAAAAACCTGATAGGGCTAAAAGCATTACTGATGGAAAAAGGATACTTTGAATAATAAACGTTATTGCTTAGCCAAATACCCTAACGTGGCTCGATAGATCTACTAAACATACTCTACGCGTCATTCTTAATGATAATTTACTAGTTATTTTTTTGTTTCTCTAGTGCTTCTTTCTTTAAAGTTATTTTATCAATCTTTCCTGGTCCCTTCTTAGGTAAAGCATCAAGTATAGATATGAATTTTGGTATTTTATACTTTACGAGATTCTGAGTACAATGAATTATTAATTCATCCACAGAAATTATTTTCCCAGGTTGGAGTGCTACAAATGCATGAGGAACCTCTCCAGAAAAATCATCTGGAGTTCCAACCGTTCCCGCCTCTGCAACAAATGGGTGGCTGGTAAGTACTTCGTCAATTTCACGAGGATAAACATTGAACCCACCTACAATAATCATTTCTTTTTTTCTATCAACCAAGAATAAATATCCTTCGTCATCAAAGTAGCCAATATCTCCTGTATATAGCCATCCGTCCCTAATAGCTGCTGCTGTCTCCTCGGGTCTATTGCGATAACCAATACTGAATTGTGGACCCCTTAAACGAATTTCTCCCTTTTCACCCTGTGGCATTAATTTTTCCCCTGTTTCCAGATCTACAATATCAATTTCTGTCCTAGGGTTGGTAGCCCCAACCGACAAAGGTTTTTTGATGCCGTGTGTTGGATTACAATTTATAGGCGCCCCCTCAGACATACCCCATCCTTCAAGAATCTCGTTTCCAGTACGTTCTTTCCATCTTGTAAGAAGTCCTTCTGGACAGGGGGAGCCCCCCGCGATTGAATACTCAAGAGAGGAAAAATTAGTGTCTTCAATAGAATCAACTCCAAGAAGCCCAAGAAATATCGCAGCCGGACCACCTGCAAAGATAGTGACTTTTTTTTCTTCCAGTTCTTCAAGAACAAGTTTTGGGCTGTATTGAGGCACGATTACCATCGTGGCTCTTAAATAAAGTGGAAATACTAAGGTAAAGTGGTGTCCCCAAATATGAAACATAGGAGCAACATTCAACATTATTTCTTTGTCGAATCGAAATTTCCAAAGAGCATGAGTTAGAGGAGCATATACTGACACACTTTGGTGGGTGTGTTCCGCTCCCTTTGGTAACCCGGTGGTACCACCTGTGAAAAACATCGCAGCACTCATGTCTTCTGTTGGAAATGGTTTTGGTAGTTTGTTGCTTTTATTCTCTGCAAATTCCCATATGTCGAATTCATCATTACACGTATAAACTATTTTAATTCCCGCTTTAGCCCCCAACTGATGTGCCTGTTTTTTATTTTTAAAATCACATATTAGGATTTGTGCATCTATATCATTAAGTAGAGGAAGAAGTTCACGCTCTGTTAGTGACGGGTTGAGAGGTGCAGTCTGGGTTCCGGCGGCCATGCAGCCCATTAGCGTTACCGCCATATCAATAGAGTTAGTCATCAATACAGCGACACGGTCACCTGAACTGCAATTTTCAAGAAGCATTTTGGCCATGCCAGCAACAGCATATCTGTAATGTTCAAAATCAATACTCTTTTTCTCGCAAATAAGAGAAATCCGCTTTGGCATATTGTCAGCAGCGAAGTCTAACGCATGAATTATAGTTGGAAATTGTAATGCGTCGTCCGCTAAATCAACAGATGGGCGACCAATTTTCATAAAACCTCCCTACATTCAGTCCATACTTTATTATAGTTTGAGAAACCTTAATAAAAAAGACGTGAGTAATAAAGATGCTACCTTGATGGCAAGACCTAAATGACGTCGGGCGTAGCAATATTAAGAGCTAGGAGGCTTGAATCGCAATCAAGAATAATTATTGTGGTGGTGGTGGTGGTTAGGTCAAACCAAAAAAATGTTGGGGTACCGGTAAAGATATTTGTGACGACCAACAGGTAAACGTAGATTGAGTAGCAATAAAGGGGTTTTCATGTTAGATTTTGTTAGTACTATTAAAGAAAATGCAAAAAACTACTAGAATTTTAATTTTAAAAAAATTATGAACGGGCATAATCGCTAGATTTAATTTGTTTATTTTGAATAAATAATAAATTTGTTTAACAGGGAGGATAAATATGACTTTAAAAAATAGAATCGTTGCAATGACTTTGGCCTTTGCCACTGCCTGTGGACTTCCAAGCCTTTCGGCGAACTCAGCTGAAGTTACCATCAAAGGAGCAAGCTGTTTTCCCATAGGCAGTCCGCCCTCAAAACCATTTGAAGGTGTTGTAAAACAAATCAACGCTACCGGCAAAGGTGTAATTCAAATTAAGCTAATTGGTGGTGCGCCCGCTATTGGCAGCCCTTTCACGTTGGTCAAAAATATGGCAAAGGGAATTTATGATATCGCAGGTTGTCCAGATGCCTATTACGGAAACGTAGTTCCAGAAGCTAAGGCCCATAAGTTAACCGAATTTTCAGCTGCAGAAATGCGTTCCAACGGTGCTTACGCCTACTACAATACTATCCTAGCCAAGAAAAATCTTAAATCGCTAGGCGAATATATGAATTTTGGGCCATTTTTTCTCTGGAGCAATGTAGAAATCAGAAAGGCCGATCTTTCTGGTTTGCACCTTCGGGTTTCACCGGTTTATACACCATTTTTTAAAGCCTTGGGTGCTACTGTGCAGCGATCCAACATTGCTCAAGTATACACTTACATGGAAAACGGTACTGTTAAAGGTTACGGCTGGCCAGCTCTTGGGTGGGTTCCTTCATGGGTAAAGGTTACCAAGTACAGAATAGAACCTGGATTTTACATTGCGCCGCTGGAGGCCCTAGTAAACCTCAAGACATGGAATAAATTGAATAGTTCACAACAAGGTGTGATCATGAAAGTTGTTTTAGCTTTTGAAGCTCGTAATGCAAAATGGCGTGAACGCCTTAAAGTACAGAATGCAAAAACCGCAAAACAAGGATTGAAAGGAATTCGCCTGCAAGGTGCTGAGGAAAAAAAATGGATAGCAACAGCTAAGAAGGCGGCTTGGGATGAAGTCATTGCTTTGAGTCCGATCGAAGGGCCGAAGTTAAAGAAGCGGTTCACGA
>CAZXGI010000113.1:0-6575 GCA_964639965.1 uncultured Rhodospirillaceae bacterium | reverse complement strand
AATTGAGAAAAGCGGGTTGCCATGCTTCTAATGCTCGTTGGAGACGACGGTCGTCGGCTAGATTGATATTATTTGGGATTTTCTGTGAATAGTCTATTGCAGTCATAGTCATACTCGCTTTCTATCAAAATTAGCTTGCTTTCCTGTACCAAATAGTTTTAGTGCGCCATCTTCGCCAACGGCATTCGGTCGTTGAAATATCCAGTTTTGCCACGCACTTAATCGGCCAAAGATTTTCGTTTCAATGGTTTCAGGGCCTGCAAACCGCAAACTTGCTTCCATTCCAGTAAGAGCATCTCCAGAGTAACTTGCACGTTCCTCAATGGCTATGCGCACTTCATCATCCCAATCAATATCGTCCGGGATGAATGTTACAAGCCCAAGATTTTCAGCAGTTTCAGCCTCGAGGTCATTTCCTATTTCGCCTTTCAAGGCCGCAATCTTAGTTGCATCATCAAGAAAACGCGTTTCTAGACGGCTAAGGTCGTTGCACATTGGTAATATTCCAAAATTCGTTGTTGTCAGTCTAAGTGTTGCCGCAGCTAAATTTGAACCTTCAGCCACTCCGTCGAGCATATAACTGCGATCAGCTGCAAGCACAAGTTCAAGCAAACTGCCCGTAAAACAGCTACCTTGTTCAACTAGTGTTATTATACTGCGTGATGATACATCTAATCGTTTCAAAGTGCGTTTCAGGTAAAGTATTATTTCTTTAACTAACCAATCATTTGCGTTTGACGTAAGGGTTTCATCCACTGAAGCTACAAAATCCGGATTACCTTCAGATTTAATTACCCAGGTGGTTATCTGGTCTTCGTTGGTACGAAGATGTAAAATTAAATCATCAAAATCACGAGCAAAAGCCAGCGGCCAAAAATTAACTCCAGCACCATGGATCTCAGCAATGTTTTTCTCAGGTTTTTTTGATGGACCGTGAATACAAATTTCTGCCGCCAAGTCTTTTCTATTTATCTTACACTCAATTGTATTATAAATAATTGTGTCAGAAGAAATTTCACGAATTAATGGTGTTAGAGCAATGCCTTTTGCGTTACTAGGACGCGACGAAGAGTCAGCAAATTCCATAGCTCTTTGTCTTGCTACTTCCATCAGTTTTGAACGTGGTACCAACTCATCAACCAAGTTCCAGTCCAGAGCGCGCTTTCCCTTTATTCCTTCATTTAAAGTACAGAAATAATCTGCGTGGTCGCGACGAACGTTTCTTTTATCTACGACGCGCGTTAGACCACCAGTGCCAGGTAAAACAGCGAGAAGCGGAACTTCAGGAAGTGAAACCGTACTTGAGCCATCGTCAATAAGCATGATGTGATCTGTTGCAAGGGCTAGTTCATAGCCACCACCGGCAGCAGTACCGTTGACGACGCAGATATACTTTTGATCAGAGTTTATTGTCGAATCTTCTATACCGTTGCGTGTTTCGTTGGTGAATTTGCAAAAGTTTACTTTATGTGCATGTGTTGATGTTCCCAGCATAGCAATATTTGCTCCTGCGCAAAACACTCTATCCTTTGCTGAAGTAATTATAACGCTTTTGATTTCTGGATGCTCAAATCTTAAACGTTGGGTTGCGTCATAAAGCTCTATATCTACTCCTAAGTCATATGAGTTCAATTTGAGTTCATAGCCAGGGGTCATACCCCCATCTTCTGCCACATCCATTTCTAGCGTCGCAACTGGCCCCTCAAAACTCAATTTCCAATGTTTGTATTGCTCGGGCTTTGTTGAAAAATCAATCATGATAGAATCTTTTTCCTATTTCTCAGCTTAATTGTTTTTTTTAAAAGCAAGTACATTATAAACAATCTAAGGTGTTTATATCTATTTATTTGAGATTAAAACTGAAAATTTTACCAAAAAAATTAAATTATGTAAATCGGTACTAAAATACCTATTTACATATTCCCTTTTTCCTATCATTCTGTCAAGTAACAAATTTTATAAACTGAAGGGCGATTATGAATTCGAATAAAGAGTGTGTTAATATAAGCATACGATCTGCAGAAGTTGATGATTTACAAAAAGTTATAGATCTAGATGCGCTAGTAAGTGGAATAGAAAAAAAAACATATTGGAGGGATCGTTTTGATCGCTTAAATCGCTCCGACACTAGCCATATTATTGTCGCTACATCTTTAAACCCAAAAAGTCCTGCTGAGATACTGGGGTTTATAGTGGGCGAAGTTCGTGCTTGGGAGTTTGGATCTCGCCCTTGCGGTTGGATATTTGCTATCGGTGTTAGTCCTGAACATCGTGTTCAGGGTATCGGTGAAGGATTATTTAATGCAATTTGTGAACACTTTAAAAGCGATGGCGCAAATTCTGTTAGAACAATGATAGCGCGACGGGATCAGCTAAACATGTCATTTTTTAGAGCTCAAGGTATGATGGGGGGGCCTTTCATTGAATTGGAAAAATCACTCCGTTAAATTACCAAGAATAGATAAGGGAAAATCTGGGTGAAATTACATAAAGCAACCCAATACGGTTTGTATGCGGTCTTAGAACTCGCGCGAGATCCTTCTCGTCAACTTTCTGCCACAGATATTGCGGATAAGTATGGTATTTCATCTAACCACCTAGCTAAGGTTTTACGTGATCTTGGTCGGGCAGGTTTAGTTGATGCAATGCGGGGTGCGGGTGGTGGATATCGGTTCTCGGGCAATTCTAAACGCGTGACGCTGATGGATGTGATAAATATATTTGAAGATATTGGGGGTGAGATGTCTAGCTCTCCTGATTTAGGTGATGGAACAGATATTGGGCGTGCTCTTCTGATGATCCGCAATGAAGTTGACGAAATTACCCAAGCAACTTTTGGTTCTATTACACTTGATACACTTTTAAAAACAATGCGGTGGCAACGTGATGTTGTTTAAACTTAGACTTTTAATTTATAAATTACCGTTTCTCACTATCTTAATTTTTGTTACTTTCGTATTTTTGAGGAATTCAGATAAATTGTTAGCGGAACCCGGACCAAGTGAACCGCTACGCATTGGAACCTTTTTATCGATCACTGGTCAGGCGTCGTTCATTGGGGCGCCTGCTCTTGCGACTCTAAAATTATATGTGAATTTAATCAACGCGGACGGCGGATTGTTAGGTAGAAAAATTGAGTTGATCGATTATGATGTTGGAACCGATCCTAGAACAGCGCAAATAGCGGTCAAGCGTTTAATTTATTTTGATAAAGTTGATGTAATTATTGGTGGTTCGACCTCAGGTGCAACTATGTCAGTGTTACCGATAATCAGTGAGGCAAAATTACCGTTTATAGCTTTGGCTAATTCGGGAGCTTTACTTAATCCTATTCGCAGTTGGGTTTTCAAATCTTCACAGACACACCGGATGGCGTGTAATACATTGCTGTATGATATGCAGCGGCGGGGAATAGAATTTTTAGGTTTAATTTCAGGTGATGATGGTTTTGCCTCGTCCACGCGATCTCACTGCAAGGAAATTGCAAAAATACGGGGAATTTCGATTATCGCTGACGAAATTTATCGTTCTCAAACCAGGAATGTCCTCGAGCCTTTAAAAAGAATCCAAATGAAAAATAAGGTACAAGCAATTCTTAATATCGATTTTGGTTCCTCACCTGCTTACGTGACGCGCGGTTTCCGCAAGCTTGGATTTAGCATACCTCTATATCAGACACACGGGGTTGCAACATTAGATTACCTTGATTTGTCAGGAACAGCTGCTGAGGGAGTCCGGTTACCTGTTCCCCCAATAGTCATTGCTGATAAACTAGCTGAGGCGGATCCGATAAAATCTACGCTCCGAAACTATATTAAGTTATTTGAACGGCGCTGGGAAGTAACAGCTACTGTTTACGGTTCTTATGCCTTCGACGCTATTATGCTCTATAGTTCGGCGGTTCGTCGAGCCCGTAGTTTTGATCCAAAAAAGATTAGACAAGCGCTGGAGCAAACGGATAACTATGTTGGTGCTAATGGTTTGGTTAAGATGTCGCCTGAAAATCACATGGGTTTATATTCAAAAGCGTATAGAATGGTCGAGATAAGGGATGGTGATTGGGTCCCAATCGTTTATTAGTCAGGTTGCCAATCGTGGCCAGAATGGCATAGTTTGTTTAATTGGTTAAGGGATTTTGATGAAAGTACTTGGTGTTATTCCAGCACGCTGGGCATCAACGAGGTTTCCAGGCAAGCCACTTAAGGAAATTGCCGGTAAGGCGATGATCCAATGGGTTTGGGAGCAAGTTGGAAAGGCTACAGTCATATCTGAAACGATAGTCGCTACTGACGACGAACGCATAGCGGACTATTGTGTAGAAAACGGTTTAGATTTTATTATGACCTCATCATCCCACTCAACGGGCAGTGATAGAATAGCTGAAGTTGCTGAAAAAAAATTAGCGGATGTCTATGTTAATATACAAGGTGATGAGCCGCTAATTGAACCCGAGGCTATTAATACAGTTGCTTCCTGCCTTATGACTGCAATGGATAAGGATATTGGACTTGCTACGGGTTATATTGAAAAGGCAAGTACGGAACAATTGAATGATCCTTCGATTGTTCATTTGGTACCAAGTTTGGATGATTGCGTTATTACGTTCTCACGTTTACCTGTTCCTTATCCACTCGCAGAGAATATGCAACGGACGGTACATGTTGGCTTATACGCTTTTACACGTGACTCACTAATGTTATTTTCTAGCCTTGAACGCGGGCCAGTTGAGAGAGCCGAGAGTATTGAAGTTATGCGTTATCTTGAACATGGTTATAGGATAGCTTGTACTCCCGTGTCGTCAGCGTCTTTTGGCGTTGATACACCTGAAGATCTAATCAAGGTAGAAGCCATCTTGAGGAATAAAGAATGAACCAATTGACTAAAGAACAATTTTTAGAACGTCTTGCAAGTATAAAGCTTTTAACGCTTGATACAGATGGAGTATTAACAGACGGAGGTCTTTATTTTACTGATGATGGGGAGGAGCTCCGGAAATTTAACGTGAAAGATGGTCTTGGTATTCAACGGCTCCAAACATCGGGTGTAAAAGTAGCTATTATCACAGCGAGTTCAACACCCGCTATAGCTCATCGAGGGCATCGACTTGGTGTGGATTATGTTTTTCTTGAATGTGAGGACAAACTAGCAACGATTGTTCGTATTTGTGATGAGATGGGTATTGATCTTAATCAAGTTGGGCATGTCGGGGATGACTTAAACGATTTACCAGTTTTTGGAGCAGTGGGCTGTCCAATGACGGTGATAGATGCGACTGATGAGGTATTGTCAGCAGCATTATTTATTACAAAGAAAAAAGGTGGTGAGGGCGCTGTGCGTGAAGTTTGCGACCTTATTATTAGTCTACAAAGATAGTAGTATTTTATGCCGACTGAAAATAATAGGTTAAACAAAGAAAATGATATTGATTCTAAGCTTGTTGAACTAAATTCTTTAGCGCTAAAAATTCTAATTACTGAGCCAGGCAATACAGAAGCGTTAAATAGTCTAGGCCTCATAAATATGCAGCTTGGTGATTTTGATAAGGCAATTGATTTTTTTGAACAGGCTCATGAAATTTTACCAGACCGTCACGACTATACTAAGAATCTGGTAAAATGCCTTGAGCTTTCAAGTAATAATATGTGTGCCGTGGGGCGATTTTCTGAATCAATAAACATGTTAGAACGGGCATTATTATACCGTTCTGATGAGTTGACCCTTACATGCAAGCTGTCAATTGTTTATGGGTTATCAAATCGGACTGATGAAGCATTATCAGCATCGGAGAAGGCACTTTCATGTGATCCGAAATCAGTTCAAGCGCATGAGGCGCATGGCCTAGCTTTTCTCGGGTTGGGGAGAATAGAAGAATCAATAAACAGTTTTAAACGGGCAATAGATTGTGATGATACTTATGCAAATGCTTATGTTAACTTAGGATTGGCTTATCGCGCCAAAGGAGAGATAAAAAAATCTATTTGTCAGTTTAATAAGGCCATTGCTCTTGATGAAAATGACGTGCAAGCCCATAATAATTTAGGTGTTTCATTTCTTGATTTGAATCAACTAGAAAAAGCCGAAGGCGCCTTAAATAATGCGTTGGTTATTGATCAAGATTTCGCTGAAGCTCATTTCAATCTCAGTCGCGTAATGTTGATGGCTGAGAATTTCAAGCTAGGATGGGAACATAATGAATGGCGCTGGCGTTGTCCGGAATTCCCATCGACACGCCGTGAATTTTCCCAGGCGATGTGGCAAGGTGAGGACCTTAAAAACAAAAAGATTTTAGTTTGGAGTGAACAAGGTATTGGTGACGAAATTATGTTTGCTAACACCCTACAAGAGCTCTCTAAAAATAGTGCGGGTGTTGTAATAGAGTGTAGTGATCGTTTAGTGCCAATTTTTAGGCGCTCATTTAAAGGTGCTCATGTGTTTTCAAGACAAGATCCGCCTAATTCTGAAATTATATCTGCTGAACCTGACGTCCAGATACCGTTAGGTTCTATATGCAAGTTTTACCGAAAAAGTGCTGAAGATTTTCCAATAGCATTGGGGGGTTACCTTAAATCGGATCC
>CAZXGI010000112.1:0-6683 GCA_964639965.1 uncultured Rhodospirillaceae bacterium | reverse complement strand
ATGGCTGCTGTTGATGAATATATCCCGCAGCCAGATCGTCCAGTTGATCAGCCATTTTTAATGCCAATTGAAGATGTGTTCTCGATTTCTGGTCGAGGTACAGTTGTTACTGGTCGCGTTGAGAGTGGTGTGGTTAATGTTAATGATGAGATTGAGATTATTGGTATTCGGGATACGCAAAAAACGATTTGTACAGGTGTTGAAATGTTCCGTAAACTTCTAGATCGTGGTGAAGCGGGTGATAATATTGGTGCGTTATTGCGTGGTACAAAACGAGATGAGGTTGAACGTGGACAGGTTGTTGCGGCTCCTGGGTCTATTACACCCCATAAGAAATTTAAGTGTAGTGCGTATATTCTTACGAAGGAAGAAGGCGGTCGCCATACACCATTTTTTGCTAATTATCGCCCACAATTCTACTTCCGGACGACAGACGTGACGGGAATGGTTGAATTGCCATCCGGTACAGAAATGGTAATGCCTGGTGACGATATTGAGATGACTGTCGAGTTGATAACGCCGATCGCAATGGACCAGGGCTTGCGCTTTGCTATTCGTGAAGGCGGTCGAACAGTTGGCGCAGGTGTGGTTGCAGATATTATTGAATAAGAGATTATATTATCGGGTGTTTTCTTGGGACGCCTGTTAATCACAAGTAATAAGAGATTTGGATTGAGATCATGGCAGATAGTCAGAACATACGTATAAGGTTAAAGGCATTCGATCATCGAGTGTTAGACACCTCGACGTTAGAAATTGTTAATACTGCCAAACGGACTGGAGCTCAGGTTCGAGGGCCAATACCGCTTCCAACTAAAATCGAAAAATATACTGTGTTGCGATCTCCTCACATTGATAAGAAATCTCGTGAGCAGTTCGAAATGCGGACCCATAAGCGGGTACTTGATATTCTTGATCCCACACCAGAAACGGTTGATGCCTTGATGAAGCTTGACTTAGCTTCGGGCGTTGATGTTGAGATTAAACTTTAGGTAAATAACTTATGAGAACAGGTCTTATAGCACAAAAAATTGGAATGAGTGCTCATTTCTCAGAGAATGGATATCACGTTCCCGTAACGGTATTGAAAGTTGATAATTGCCAGGTTGTTTCGCATCGTACTGAAGAGATTGATGGGTACACAGCTGTTCAGTTGGGGGTCGGTGAAGCTAAGGTAAAGAATACATCGAAACCAATTCGCGGTCACTTTGCTAAATCAAAGGTTGAACCGAAAAGGCAAATGGTCGAATTTCGTGTCTCTGAAGATGCTTTGGTTGAAATTGGGACGGAGATTACTGCTGCCCATTTTGTAATAGGCCAGTTTGTTGATGTTGTTGGTGTAACACAAGGCAAAGGTTTTGCGGGAGCTATGAAGAGACATGGGTTTCATGGGCTTCGGGCCTCTCATGGCGTATCAATTTCGCATCGCAGTCATGGATCAACTGGCCAATGTCAGGACCCAGGGAAAGTTTTTAAGGGAAAAAAAATGGCCGGTCAAATGGGGAATAGACAAGTCACAGCTCAGAGCCTTGAAATAATTTCAACTGATATAGATCGCGGTATCATTTTGGTTAAAGGGTCGGTTCCAGGTTCAAAAGGTGGCTTTATTTTGGTTAAAGATGCCCTCAAGAAAAAGCTACCTGACGAAGTCCCTATGCCCGCTGGAGTGCGTGGTGCAACCAATATTGTTGATGGTCTGTTGGGCCAGGATGCAATGTCAGAACACGAAGGATCTGAAATTGCGGAGTCGCCTGAGCAAGCCAAGCCAATGGAAGATACAACTGCTGACCCAACAGAATCTAAGGACAAACGGAGTGAGCCCATAGAAAACACAAACGGTGACGTTGCAGAAACAAAGGGCAAAGAATAATGAAGTGCCCTGTTATAGATATAGGTAATAAAAAAGTTGGCGATATTGATCTTGATGAATCGATTTTTGGAGTGCCCGAAAGACCAGATATTTTATCTAGAGTGGTTAATTGGCAGTTAGCGAAAAGGCGTGCAGGAACTCATAAGACTAAGAAGCGAGCTGAAATTAAAGGCTCAACCGCTAAACCTTTTAATCAAAAAGGTACAGGACGCGCAAGGCAAGGAGATAAAAAGGCGCCGCATATGAGAGGTGGGGGAGTAGCTTTTGGTCCACACGTTCGTTCGCATGCTCATAAACTGACAAAGAAGGTCCGGCATCTCGCGCTTCGAGTTGCGCTTTCGTCAAAACAGGCAAGTGGTCAGTTGGTCGTGTTGAATGAGACGAGAGTAAAATCTATAAAGACTTCTGAATTAGCCAAACGGATAAAAAAGTTGGGATGGGTTTCGGCTCTGATTATAGATGGAGAAGTTGATAATAATTTTAGTCTCGCAGCTCGAAATATTAAAGGTATCGACATTTTACCGCAACAAGGAGCTAATGTTTACGATATACTGCGGCGAGATACTTTGGTTTTAACAAAGAGTGCCATTGAGAAATTGGTGGAGCGACTGAAATGAGTAAGCACAGTCACATAGGAAAGAATGTAAAATTAAGAAAAGAGAGCATGTATCAAATCATTCGCTCGCCAATAATAACTGAAAAAACAACTGTTATTTCTGAGCATAATCAAGTGACTTTCAAAGTCTCACTTGGAGTAACGAAACCGGAAATTAAAGCGGCTGTTGAAGGTTTGTTTGAGGTTAAGGTTAAATCAGTAAATACAATTGTCCAAAAAGGTAAAGTAAAGCGTTTCCGGGGACATCTTGGGAGGCGATCCGATTTTAAAAAAGCTATTGTGACGTTGGTTGAAGGGGATTCAATTGATGTTACAACGGGAGTGTAAGAATGGCACTTAGAAATTACAAGCCAACCTCTCCGTCGCGTCGGAACTTAGTTTTGATTGACCGTTCGGATCTTTGGAAAGGAAAGCCAGAAAAAAGTCTGATAGAAGGATTGTCTGGTAAAGGAGGAAGGAATAATTCAGGGCAAATCACCGCTCGGCGACGTGGTGGGGGGCATAAACGACGTTACCGTATAGTAGATTTCAAGCGCATGAAGGTTGACATGCCGGCTATAGTGGAGCGGATTGAACATGATCCTAATAGGAGTGCATTTATAGCTTTAATAAAATATGAAGATGGTGAGAAGTCCTATATAATCGCACCGCAAAGATTGGCTCCCGGCGATTCCGTTATTTCTGGAGATAAAGTCGATATAAAGCCCGGAAATGCTCTACCAATGGCAAATATTCCCGTTGGGACAATTATACATAATGTAGAGCTCAAAGTTGGCGGAGGTGCACAAATCGCCCGATCAGCTGGCACTTATGTTCAGTTAATTGGTAAGGATCAAGGATATGCCCAACTTCGGATGAACTCTGGAGAGATTAGGATAATTAGGGCTGAGTGTATGGCTACGATTGGTGCTGTATCTAATTCAGACAAAGCGAATATCAAACTTGGTAAAGCTGGTCGCAAGCGTTGGTTGGGAAAGCGTCCCGCTGTCCGTGGTGTCGCTATGAATCCAGTAGATCACCCGCACGGGGGTGGTGAAGGCAGGACTTCTGGTGGGCGGCACCCTGTGACGCCATGGGGTAAGCCAACTAAAGGTAAAAGAACTCGTAGCAATAAAAAAACAGATAGGCTTATTATTCGCCGTCGGAAACGTTAAGGAGATATTGTGGCACGTTCACTCTGGAAAGGACCGTTTGTTGATTCCTACCTGCTTAAAAAGGCAGAGGCTTCGCGTGAATCTGGTCGTAACGACGTAATCAAAACATGGTCGCGTCGCTCAACTATACTTCCACAATTTGTGGGGTTAACATTTGGCGTCTACAACGGTAAGAAATTTATTCCTGTTTTAGTTACAGAGAATATGGTTGGTCATAAAATGGGGGAATTTTCTCCTACGCGAACGTATCTTGGTCATACGGCAGATAAAAAAGGGAAAAGGGTGTAATTATGGGTAAGAAGTCAGCGCCAAAAAAGCTAGCTGATAATGAGGCTATGGCATTTGGAAAAATGATTCGCACGTCACCCCAAAAAATTAACTTGGTTGCGCGGAGTATCCGTGGGAAGTCCTGTGAAGCAGCGTTAAATGATTTAACTTTTTCTCCGAGGCGAATTGCTTCAGACGTGAAGAAGGTCCTTCAAACAGCTATCGCTAATGCAGAAAACAATCAACAGTTGGATATAGATCGGCTGTTTATTGCCGAAGCAACCTGTGGACGAGCGTTTGTTATGAAACGATGGAGGCCACGAGCTCGGGGACGCACTGGTAAAATTTTTAAACCATTCAGCAATTTGACAATAGTTGTTCGGGAACGTGAGGAGACTGCATAATGGGTCAAAAGGTAAATCCTATTGGTTTTCGTGTTGGAATAAATCGAACATGGGATTCGCGTTGGTATGCTGAGGGTAATAATTATGCTGATCAGTTACACGCTGATGTCACTATTCGAGAATTTTTGCACGAGCATCTTAAGCAAGCTGGTCTTAGTAAGGTTATTATTGAACGCCCTGCTAAGCGGGCTAGAATAACAATTCATACTGCGCGTCCTGGTGTGGTGATTGGGAAAAAAGGTGCTGATATTGAAACCCTTCGGTCGGAACTGTCAAGACGCACGGGCAGTGATGTTAGTTTAAATATCGTTGAGATAAGAAAACCAGAAATTGATGCCATGCTGATTGCCGAAAATATAGCACAACAGCTAGAACGTCGTATCGCTTTTCGTCGGGCTATGAAGAGGGCTGTTCAATCAGCAATGCGTTTGGGAGCCGAGGGTATAAGGATAAATTGTGGTGGGCGTTTGGGAGGTGCGGAAATAGCCCGTACGGAATGGTATAGAGAAGGAAGGGTTCCTCTCCATACATTGCGGGCTGATATTGATTATGGAATTGCTCGAGCAAAAACAACGTATGGTATCTGCGGTGTTAAAGTCTGGGTTTATAAAGGGGAAGTTTTGGCTCATGACCCGATGGCTCAAGATAAAAAGACAAAAGACACCCAACAAGCTCGTTAAATTGGGATTTAAATAGGAAAGTTTGATTAGATGCTTCAACCAAAACGCACAAAATACCGTAAGGCTCATAAAGGGCGTATACATGGTAATGCCAAAGGCGGTACAGCATTGAACTTTGGGTCCTACGGTATGAAGGCAATAGAGCCTGCACGTGTTACAGCGAGACAGATTGAGGCTGCTCGCCGTGCAATGACGCGCCATATGAAACGTGCCGGTCGGGTTTGGATACGTATCTTCCCGGATATACCGGTATCGCAAAAACCGGCAGAGGTTCGGCAAGGAAAGGGTAAAGGTAATCCAGAGTATTGGGTGGCAAGGATTAAACCAGGCCGGGTCATGTTTGAGCTTGATGGGGTACCCGAGACAGTTGCCCGTCGTGCTTTTGAATTGGCTGCAGCTAAATTACCATTGCATACAAAATTTGTGCAGCGTGTTAGATTGGAAAAATAAAATGGTTAAAGCTGAAGATATACGTGCAAAAACCGATGATGAGTTAAATGATCAGCTAAATGATCTGAGCAAGGAAGCTTTTAATTTGCGCTTTCAGGCGGCTAGTGGGCAGTTAGAAAATACGGCACGGGTTCGTCAGGTTAGGCGGAATCTTGCTCAAATTAAGACGATTCTAAATGAAAAAAAACGTATAAGTGCCTCTTAAGGAGTTGATGCATGCCGAAACGAATAATGCAAGGTGTTGTTGTTAGTAATAAAATGGATAAGTCTGTTGTTGTTAATGTTGAAAGACGAACGCAGCACCCGTTGTATAAGAAGTTTATCCGACGTTCAAAGAAATACATTGCACATGATTCAAATAATGTTTGTAAAGAGGGCGATATTGTCCAAATTCAAGAATGTCGTCCTATTTCAAAACGAAAAAACTGGGAAGTTTTAACAGCTCCTGAGTAGGTCGGGAGATGTTATTGAGTAAAGGAAATTTAGAATATGATTCAGATGCAAACCAACTTAGAGGTTGCTGACAATTCAGGGGCAAGACGGGTGCAGTGCATTAAAGTTCTTGGCGGCTCTAAACGCAGAACAGCATCGGTTGGAGATGTCATTGTTGTAACAGTAAAGGAAGCCATTCCGCGCGGTCGAGTGAAGAAAGGTGAATTGCATCGAGCTGTAATTGTCAGAACAAAAAAACAAATTCGTCGGGTTGATGGCAGTGCTATTCGGTTTGATAGCAATGCTGCTGTTTTGATAAGCCCGCAGGGAGAACCTGTTGGGACCCGGATATTTGGGCCGGTAACTCGTGAATTGCGATCAAGAAAATTTATGAAGATTATTTCTCTAGCACCGGAAGTCTTATAGGAGCTTTATAAATGGCCTCAAAGTTCAAAATCAAAAAGGGTGATCGAGTTTCAATTATTTCTGGGAAGGACAAAGGTAAATCAGGGGAAGTTATAAAGATGATTCCTAGTAATCAACGTGCCATTGTACAAGGTGTTAATATGGTAAAGCGGCATACAGCTCCGTCTCAGGCAGGAGCTGGTGGAATTGTCGAAAAAGAGACAGCAATTCACGTTTCCAATATCTCATTGATAGATCCAAAGGACGATAGCCCTACACGCGCTGGATATAGAACTTTGGAAGATGGCCGTAAGGTTCGTTATGCAAAAAAATCAGGTGAAGTAATAGATGTATAAGGTGAATTGAGATGACTCGTTTAGGCGAAAGCTTTAATTCTGAAGTGAG
>CAZXGI010000111.1:3620-6780 GCA_964639965.1 uncultured Rhodospirillaceae bacterium | reverse complement strand
GCTATAAGTAAGCTTTGAAATGCGGGAAAGCTAACACCCGTTGCAAAACCAATTAACATTACTGGAACTATCATGAACCAAATAGATGTCACGAATGGAATAAAACTAACAGTTATTGCTAGAATTATGAAAGATGAAATCAACAAACCCTCTTCTTTGAAACAATCAGTTAGTTTTCCCATGAAGAAAGCGATTAATGATCCTGCAATAACTCTTGTGGAAATGATTATGCCAATTACAGCGGTTGAAGCCCCAAACTTGTATACCAGATAAATTGGTAGAAAAGTTGCCAATACGCCCTGATTGATAATCATGAGTGCCGGAGCAACTGTTAGTAGGGTGAAGGTTCGGGAGTTTGATAGGCCTCGTCCGATTTGTTTCAGGTATTCTTTAAGTGAAGCGTCAGTATTTATCTTTTCATCAACCAGAATAGTCATCGCCATTAAACTTATTGGGATTCCTAGCAAAAAAAGTAAGAATGGGTAATTCCAACTAACGACTGCCAGGAAACCGCCAAAAATGGGTAAAATACCACTAGAAAAATAACCAAATGAGGTTCGATATCCCAGAGCTTCTTTTTGTTCTTTTTCATCAAATAAATCACCAATTAGAATTAGGCTTAGAGTTGCCAATGCTCCGGCACCGATACCTGAAAGGAAACGCAGCATAAGTAAAACGCCAAAATTAGGAGCAAAAAAACACAAACAACCGGCAATGCTATAAAGCAGTAACATCGGCACAATAACTTTCCGTCTACCCAACCTATCCGCCATTATCCCTGCAATTGGGATGGAAATGATTCCGGGAAAGCTAAAGGCCGTCATAAGAAGACCAATTTTTGACGTTTCGACTTCAAATGCCTGTTGAATTACAGGTAAAGCCGGCGAAATAACAGAAACACCTGCCATAGTTACCATTGTCACAACTATAATTAGTTGCATATTCTTAGACCTGAGCAAGTGCTTCTTTCTTGGCATCTTATTAAAATTAGGAGTGTTAGTTATGATCATTATCTCCGTAAATCAGGATCTAAAGAGCCCGTTAAATCTGTATAAACAATTGATTTTAGGGTGATATTATCAAATGAAAATTTTTTTAGGGAATCTAAGTTACGCGTCTGGTTAAGTTTTCCCAGACCCGATCCATTGAAAGGTCGCTGTAAAACATCTCTGTACATTTTTCAGTTTCGCCAGGGGTAAGATAACGTATTTCACCGAGGGGCATTGATTGAAGTTGAACGGAAGCAGAAATTTGGAGATAGACAGCTGTTAAAGTTGCTTCTTTTATGGAAGTCCCGACGACTGAACAGCCATGGCCCCGCATTAAAACAACATTCGCCCCCCCCATTTTACTCGCCAAATCCCGGCCTTGCTCAATATTTCTCACCAGCAAGTCGGTGTCACCGAAGTTATCATGGATATCCCAAATAGGTATATTGCTTCCAATAGCAGCGCCGGTATGGATTATGGGTTGAAGGGTAGTGCCTGTAACTCCAAACGGGATAACCGATAGAGAATGGTTGTGCACAACCGATTGCACCCGTGGTCGAGCCTCCAAAATAGCTCCGTGAATAAACCTCTCACCATATGGTCTCAAGGTGGAACCGTCGATGCTATTACCTTCCAGATCAAATTCCATAATATCATCGCGGCTCACAATCTCGGGGCTCCTTGAGCAAGATAAGAAAAAACTACTAGGATTTTCTGGGTTGCGAACGCTGATGTGACCGAAAGAATCAACAACGTTCTCATTTGCTAGAATATGGTTGGCAATAACCAGTTCTTCTAGGAGTTGTTCAGTGATAATGCCCATGTTAATAGAAAATCCTAACTACAATATGATTTGATAGTGGAGTTTAGCTTATAAGGGCGTTATCGACAAAACTTTTATATTGTTAAAACAATTCGTTGCAAAGTAGAATTGGGTCATGTCTCAAACTGATTTTCGCAGGTTCGTTCCAACACCAGAACATTCCAAGGTCCATGGTGAAACTGCGCGTAAGCACGCAGAAAATATGTCAAAGGTGACTTTAATAAAAAATATCTTTGACAACTGGCAGGAAATGTTTGCTGCACCTTTTAGGGGAATTACGACAAACGGGGAAATAATTCCAAATTTGTTTCGGCTTCGCTCAGAGAGGGCACCAGTCGAACAAGCAATAATTGTGACCAACCAATTAATGACGAAGCTGACACCAGAACAAAGCGTTTCCTGTTGTTTTGATATTGATTCCAATCAATGGCGTAATTGGCAAAACACGGAAATTTATGTGGAAGATTTCGGATTGCGTTTGTGTGAGGTCAACGCCACGGTTCGTGAGGCAGTCATAGAGATTTTACGAGCATGCTTAGGTCCCAAAGGTTATCAGAAAACCCGTGATGTGATGCGGTTCAATGGGTTTTTGGGAGAGCTCGTTGGTGGCCCGGATATCCTTGGAGAGTTCACTTATCTCTTCTGTTTGTTCGGCAAACCTTCAAAAACAGAGCCATGGGGCTGGCAACTGTTTGGCCACCATTTGTGCCTCAATTGTATGATGCTTGGTGATCAAATGACTATTACACCCACATTCATGGGGGGAGAACCGTGTTTTGCAGATACTGGACCTCTGAAAGGCATTAGACTTTTTGAAGATGAAGAACGACATGGATTAAAGTTGATGCAATCTTTCTCAAAGAAGCAGCAAAAACAAGCCCGGATTGCTCATTCAATGGTAGATGGGGATCTCCCAGAAGGGCGCAGGTCACGTCATGACGGATTGCATCTTGGAGGCGCTTATTATGATAATCGCATAATACCTTTAGAGGGTCTAAAAGGAAGTGATTTTACTAAGTTACAGAAGTGCAATTTAATTGATTTAATGGCGAATTATATGGGAACTCTCCCGAAGGGACCATTTGAAACCAAAATGATGGATATAGATCGATATTTTGCCGAGACGCATTTTTGTTGGATTGGCGGACAAGAAGAAAATCAACCCTTTTATTATAGGATCCAAAGTCCGATTACCTTAATAGAATTTGATCACCACGCCGGTGTATTTTTGAATAACCCAGAGCCAGAAAATTTCCATATTCATACTTTGGTTCGGACTCCAAATGGTAATGATTATGGCATTGATCTAATTCGCCAACATTATGAGAATTCTCCACATCATAAAGAT
>CAZXGI010000111.1:0-3520 GCA_964639965.1 uncultured Rhodospirillaceae bacterium | reverse complement strand
AATTGGATTGGATGCGTTCAAGGCGGATCTAACATCTATTTTCTCTATAAGATAACAACCCTATTTGGGGATTCGCTATACAAATTAGGTGCTAAACAGGCAGGCATGACCTATGAAGAATTCCTTGAAACACGTAACAACGGCGGAGCAACATAGTGGGTAAAATAGTTGCGGGAATCGGCACATCGCATGTGCCATCGATTGGCATTGCCTATGATAAAGGCGAGCAAAAGACCGAATCGTGGCGTCCCCTGTTCAGTGCTTATGAACCTGTTCAAGATTGGCTTGCAAAGCTCAAACCAGATGTTGCAATTATCACTTATAATGATCACGGGTGTGATTTCTTTTTTGACAAATATCCGACCTTTGCGATTGGCGCTGCTGATGAATATCCCATTGGTGATGAGGGTTTCGGCGTGCGACCCCTCCCTCCGGTGCCGGGAGATTCTAAATTTTCATGGCATCTTATCAATGAGCTCGTATATAACGAGTTCGACATCACCGTATGCCAGGAGTTAAAAATGGAGCACGGGTTTCTGGTGCCAATGAATTTGTGTTTCAGCAAAAAGCCTGCATGGCCAATTAAATATGTGCCTTTAGCTATTAATGTTATCCAACATCCTCTACCCACCGCTGCCCGTTGTTACAAACTGGGCAAGGCCATCCGTAATGCTGTTGAGGGTTATGATGAGGATTTCAAGGTAGCTATTTTTGGCACTGGCGGTATGTCGCATCAGTTGTCGGGGGAACGATTTGGATATCTCAATAGCGAGTTTGACGAATGGTTTTTAGATCAACTGGAAGGTGATGCGGAGGCATTGGTTAAAATGACTCATCAAGAACTCATGGAAAGAGCAGGTGTCGAGGCAGTCGAATTAATTATGTGGCTCGTTATGCGGGGAGCAATGTCTGAGAAAGTTAATCGCCTACATCGGAACTATTATGTTCCAATGACAACAGGCATGGGCCTCATTACTTTGGAAGATGCGGTTTCTTGAGGAATGAAAAATGCCGGGACAAATAGAGAAAATAAAAGTAGAGGGCGGTCTCAACTTCAACGCGTTCAGCGCTATAGTCGAAAAATCTACTCTTGAAGCAAATTATCATACTCCTAAATTTCTGGATCAAATTTATAGGACATAAATGAAATGGCTGATATAAACAATTTCCCTGACTCTTCTAGATCCTGCAAACCGCCAGACCCAAATCCTAGAAAACCGCATTTGAGACTGCCTCGTCATGCTTGCGATGCACATTGTCACGTATTCGGACCAGCCGATTTATTTCCATACCATCCACAGAGATCCTATACCCCACCCGATGCTTCACGTCAGACATTAAAGAAACTACATGATTTTCTTGGAATTGAACGAGCCGTAATAGTGCAAGCAAGCTGCCATGGCCCCGATAACAGAGCTATGCTGGATGCCATCGCTCACAGCAACGGAAAATATCGTGGCGTCTGTAATGTTGGTGAGGAAACCAGTGAACGGGATTTACAAGAATTGCACGAAGGTGGTATTAGGGGTGTGAGATTTAATTTTGTTAAACATTTAGGTGGCGCCCCCGATCTCAATTTTTTACGTCGCACAGTTAATATCGTTCGGGAGTTTGATTGGCATTTAGTATTGCATTTTGATGCAGCAGATCTACTTGAATATAAAGAGCTTTTAAAAAAGTTGAACATTAAAATTGTCATAGATCACATGGGACGCCCAAATGCAGCAGATGGAGTGAAGCAACCTTCATTTCAGACGTTGTTGGAATTTATGAAAAATGACAATTACTGGGTTAAAGTCTGCGGTTTGGAGCGAATTTCTTCCACTGGCAAACCATTTCATGATGGCGTGCCGTTTGCAGAAGAATTATTGAAGGTGGCCCCGGATCGTGCGATCTGGGGCACTGATTTTCCTCACCCCAATATAAGTGGTGATATGCCAAATGACGGTAGTCTTGTGGATTTGATAGCTTTGTTTGCAACAGAAAAGACGTTACAGCAGAAAATTCTGGTTGATAATCCTAACCGTCTGTATGGATTTGAGAGCTGAGGGAATGAATTTTATCCCATGTACAATGATGAGAGGAGGAACATCAAAAGGGGTTTACTTCTTAAAATCAGATTTACCTGAAAATCAGGAATTGCTGGACCAGACCCTTCTCCACATTATGGGTTCGCCGGATGGACGTCAGATCGATGGGATTGGCGGAGCCAACCCACTTACAAGTAAGATAGCCATTATAAATAAGTCGGTGCTACCTAATGCAGATGTTGACTATCTTTTTGGTCAGGTGGTTGTTGATCAACCGGTTGTTGGTTACTCGCAAAATTGCGGAAATATCTTGGCCGGCGTCGGTCAGTTCGCAATTGAGAAAGGATTGGTTGCAGCCAATGATCCATTAACGGATGTGGTAATTCATATGGTCAATAGCGGGGATATCGCCATTGCAACTATTTCCACGCCTGGTGGACAAGTAAGCTACGAAGGAGATTTAGAAATTGATGGGGTGCCCGGAAAAGCGGCGCCAGTCCTGCTTAATTTTCTAAATACCGCCGGTTCATTGTGCGGCTCTTTACTTCCCACAGGCAATCGGGTCGATGCGATTAATGGCGTTGACCTGACATGTATAGATAATGGCATGCCAGTCGTCATAATGCGTGCCAGTGATTTTGATATTGATGGTACCGAAAGTGTTGCTCAATTGGAGGCTAATCAAAGCCTCAAAACACGTCTCGAAAGCATTAGGCTTCAAGCAGGGCATATGATGAATCTCGGTGACGTTGTCAACCAAACTGTACCCAAAATGACTTTGGTCTCCGAGCCTAGAAATGGAGGTATTATTTCAACCAGATCCTTTATACCTCATCGATGTCACTCAACGATTGGTGTTTTCGCAGCTGTGTCGGTTGCAAC
Source organism: uncultured Rhodospirillaceae bacterium (assembly GCA_964639965.1). Lineage (GTDB taxonomy): Bacteria > Pseudomonadota > Alphaproteobacteria > Rhodospirillales > UBA2165 > TMED23. Next base: position 608 of record CAZXGI010000111.1, on the reverse strand, counting down.
AGCATGTTTGATATCAAATTCACCGGCCGCGGATATGTCAGGAAATATAAAGAACTCTAATAATCGCTATTTGATTGAACATCCAAGTGGTGGTATGGAGGTAGAAATTGATATTGAGAATAATGATGGAGAATTTGTCGTAAAACGATCAGGTTTTTTAAGAACAGCTCGAAAGCTGTTTGAAGGCGAAGTCTTTCTCAAAGAAGAGGGTCTGTGATAATGCCAAGAGGTGTGATTGATATTGAAGGTATCCAGAGTTCTGAAATGCAAGCTCTTAAAAATAAAAAAACGCCCGAGCTACCATTTAACATTAATAAAATTGGGCATGTTGTTCTTCGCTGTCAAAACATTGTGGAATCGGTAAAATTTTATACAGAAATATTGGGTTTCAGGATCTCAGATGTTTATCCCGATAGTATGATAGAAGGTAAAATGGTCTTTATGCGATGTAATGATGATCATCACGGTGTAGCTTTGGTTGGAGGAATAAACGATCCATCCGAAAATGTTGAAATGCATCATATGGCCTTTGAGGTAAGCACTCTCGATGAGGTATTTCAAGCTCGTGACCATTTGACAAAAAATAATGTTAAAATACTTTTTGAAGG
>CAZXGI010000110.1:1653-6866 GCA_964639965.1 uncultured Rhodospirillaceae bacterium | reverse complement strand
AAACGTGTTCCAAGTGGTTGGGCATCTCAGCGCATAATCCAGCCTCTTATGGACGCACAACTAGCTAGTGCGGGTTTAAGCTATGATGATGTGATAAAGGTTCCAACTCCGAATGTTGTTAAGGGGGCCAATGATTTTGCAGCTGGAAAAACAGATATCTTTTTCTTCGTCTTTGGTGCTGGCAAGGTTCGAGAGGTAAATGCAAAAGTTGGGGGGCTTCGGGTATTGGATTTTGATCCATCACCAGCTTCATTAGCTGCCGCCCGAAAATTTGTACCGCCAGCATTTGCAAAACCCGAAAAACCCTCGAAAAGAAACGTGGGTGTATCCAAACCAATCCACGTTCTAACTTATTGGCACACAATAGCAGCAGGCAGTCACGTATCCAACGAAGTAGTTTACAAAGTGACAAAGACCATGCACGACCATCGCAAGGCATTAGTAAAAGCCTTTCGAGGATGGGGTGGCTTTAAATCAAATAAGATGGCAATCAAGTTTAAAGGCCTAACCTACCACCCAGGTGCAATAAAATTTTATAAAGAAAAAGGTGTGTGGCCACCGAAGTAAAGAGTTTAAATTTAATTCCAAAGTTGGTCATAAACTAATTGGGGGTCATTTGTGACGGAAACAGAACCAACTGACCCAGGTATTGAAAGCCCTACGGCAATAGACAGATTTATAACAGTTCTTGCCGTAGGACTGACCTTGTTGGCTATAGCTTGGGCTTCCGATCTATTTCGAATAGCTGGGTTACTACTTTATACGGAGCAATTTTTATCGGGAATAATAGCAATTGCCCTGCCACTGGTGCTTCTATCAATCCGTGCAAATAGAGAGCGAAGGTATACCTATATTCCGTGGTATGACATTGTCCTGTCGTTAATGGTATTTTTCGCCGCCATATATATGGCTATTCGCTATCCCATTCTCGCAGAACTCGTTTCAGATGCCCCGCTAGATGGTCTCATCCCGGGAATAATTATCGTCGTTCTCCTAATTGAAGGATTGCGTCGAACCGTTGGAAACGTGCTCACCGGCCTCGTTTTATTTTTCATACTTGTGGGTATATTTGGCCACCATTTGCCAGGTAAACTTGCTGGTAAAGAAATTCTGACACGCGACCTATTTTATTATTTAGCTTGGGATCCAACAAGCATCCTTGGCGTCCCCCTGAAGATTGTTACCTCTATTGTTATGGCCTTTGTTTTTTTTGGCCAGGTTTTGACCAAGTCAGGCGGCTCAACTTTTTTCACTGAAATTTCAATGTTACTTGTCGGCCGTTATCGAGGTGGACAAGCAAAAATAGCTGTTACGGCTTCAGGCTTCTTCGGGTCAATCTCGGGAAGCGTGGTTTCAAACGTAGTTACGACAGGGGTTATTAGTATCCCTCTTATGCGAAGCGCCGGATATCGGGGAATTCAAGCAGGCGCAATAGAAGCTGTTGCGTCCACTGGGGGACAATTAATGCCACCCATAATGGGCGCTGCTGCTTTCCTAATGGCTGAGTTTTTAGAAATACCCTATAAAGAAGTTATTGTAGCAGCACTTATCCCAGCAATTTTATATTATGTCGCGTTATTTATTCTGGCTGACCTAGAAGCGGCCCGAACAAATATCAAACCAATGGAGAAAGAGAAAATACCCCGGTTTATCGACGTTCTCAAAACCGGTTGGTATTTTCCATTACCGTTTATCGTCTTAATTGTTGCTCTTTTTAAATATAACTACTCACCCGAAATGTCGGCCCTATTGGCGGTGTTGGTTATTATCGGCACGAGCATGATTTTTGGTTACAAAGGTAAGAGATTAACACTATCAGGACTGCTTGAAGCTATTAGACAAACCGGGCATTCGGTTCTGGATATCATTATGATCGGTGCCGCCGCGGGTATCGTGATAGGCATCTTAAATGTAACAGGTGTTGGTTTTGGCTTGTCGCTTGTACTTGTTGAACTTGGTGGCACAAATATATTTCTGCTGCTTTTCGTTTCAGCGCTGGTATGTATTTTACTCGGAATGGGAATGCCAACGGTTGCAGTCTACTTAATGCTGGCAACTCTCGTTGCCCCGGCACTGATCGAAGTTGGAATAGACCCCATGGCAGCTCATTTGTTTATTCTTTACTTCGGCATGATGTCAATGATCACCCCACCAGTAGCAATAGCTGCTTTCGCGGCTTCCAGTTTAACCGGCAAAGATCCAATGGCGACCGGTTTTGCGGCAATGCGGTTTGGCTGGTTTGCCTATTTGGTGCCTTTTCTATTTGTTGTAGTGCCAGAACTGCTAATGGTCGGACAAATAACCAGTATCTTACTTGTCTTTGCGAAGTCAGTATTTGGTATCTGGCTAATATCAGTGGCTTTAATGGGTTACGTTATTCAACCAATAAATTTAACTAAACGAGCTCTATTTGGTCTTGCGGGTACTGGAATGTTCCTACCTGATACGATCTTTAGCATTGGAATTCCATTCGCTATTATTGGATCAATCATCGGTTTAGCTACTTTAGGCTATGAGTGGTTGAACAGTCGATCGACGACCGAGAATGCAGCGAAAAAAAAATGAAAGTTACAATAGCTTAATCAATATAACTGAACCACAAAAATAATTTTTCGAAAGTAAAGCCATGATACACTTGTACGAATATCCTAACTCGGTGTGTTGCCAGAAAGTTAATCTAGCCCTGATAGAAAAGAAATTAGAATGGACCTCGGTTACAGTTAATTTAGGTAAGAATGAGCATTATAGTGCTGACTATCTAAAATTAAATCCTAAGGCCGTAGTTCCTACCTTAATTCATGACAAATCCTCAATAATTGAATCAACCTTGATTTGTGAATATTTGGATGAATTGTCGAAAGAAAATAAACTTACACCCGACACACCTCTGGGTCGCACCCAAATGAGAAGTTGGAGTAAAACCGTTGATGAAGGGTTGCATGACGGTGTTGCAGACATAAGTTTTTCAGCTATGTTTCGAGAGCGGATGAGAAGAATGCCAGATAATCTACGACAAGAACGATTTGAAAATGTTGGCGATCCAAAACGTTATGACAGAGGAAAAACAACTTTTGATGTTGGGGTTAAATCTCCCTTCGTTAAATATGCAGTTTATGCATTTGAATCTGCTTTTGAAAAGATTGAGAAAGACTTAAGTGACGGTAGAAATTGGCTCATCAAAGAACAGTACAGTCTAGCTGATTTAGGCTTAACACCATATCTTGCACGGTTGGAATACCTAAATATACTGGAAGTTTGGATCCATGACAGAAAAAATGTTAGTGAATGGTGGCAACGGATAAAAAACAGGCCCAGCTACAAAAAGGCGGTTTCAGATCCTCTTACGCAGGATGATATAGAAGCAATGAAATCATCGGGAAATAAAATTAAAGATCAAATAGCACTATTACGGTCGGAAAACCTGGATCTTAAATTTAACCAGATGAAAGATGGGAAATGAATTTTCCACCGCTACCGGATAATCACGCCATTGCGGTATTAATTCTAATAATATTTGCGTTATATCTGTTTACACGCGAAAAACTCTCACTCGAAACATCAAGTCTGGCCATTTTATCAGTACTCGTCGTTGGTTTTGAGATTTTTCCTTATACATCCAACGGTGATGTGTTTCATGCCATTGAATTTTTTAGTGGGTTTGGTCATGAGGCCCTGATAGCAGTTTGTGCCTTAATGATCGCAGGCCAGGGGCTAATTCGTACCGGAGCACTGGAACCGATTGGCCGAACATTGGCATCGCTATGGTCCGCAAATCCGACAATTTCTTTACTTTTAATATTAATCGTCGGCGGCGTGCTCAGCGCCTTTGTTAATAACGTTCCGATCGTGGTTCTACTTCTTCCCATATTGACAAGCATCTCAATTAAAACAAATAAGCCAGCCTCGGATATTCTATTGCCCGTCGGATTCTCGACACTTGTTGGTGGCATGACAACAACGATCGGTACATCAACAAACCTTTTGGTCATATCCATCGCCTCAGATCTTGGTTTACAGAGATTCAATATGTTTGACTTTTTTCTTCCGGCATCCGCCGCAGGTGGCATCGCGATTATTTATCTATGGCTTATTGCTCCGCGCCTGCTGCCCCAACGAGAGACTCCCCTAAATGATATGTCTCCACGGATATTTACCGGGCATTTACATATCTCTGAGGAAAGTCCATCAATCGGAAAAACAATCACCGAAATCTATGATCTTGTTGGAAGACAAATTAATATAATTGAAATTCAAAGGGGTCCCAACACACCCATAAAACCCCTGCCGGATGTTACCCTTGAATCGGGAGACCGTGTCAAAATTCGTGGAAACCCCCAAAGTCTTAAAGAACTCGAAAGCTCTCTTGGCGCCTCTCTTTATGACAAGGATACCCCCGTTGATGACGAGCATCCTTTAAGCGCCGAGGACCAGCAAATTGCAGAAATTGTCATCACTCAGGGATCACCTTTAGCAGGGTCCACATTTTCAATAGAACACCTCTTAGATAAATATCAGCTTTTTACTTTAGCTTTCCATCGGGCGGGAGCAGATATACTTGCGAACATCAACAACATTGACAATGTAAGATTACAAATTGGTGATGTCTTATTGGTACAGGGAAGTCTTGAACAAATCTCGGCAATAAAACGCGAGGGTAAATTACTTCTACTTGATGCAACCATAGAATTGCCACACGTAAAACGAGCACCTTTAGCCCTGGTAATCATGATTGGAATAGTCTTAACAGCAGCCTTCGATATCTTGCCTATTGCAATCAGTGCTGTCTGCGGGGTGTTACTCATGATCACGACACGCTGCATCCGATGGCGTGATGCCGCAGAAGCCCTTAGTACTCAAGTAATTTTGATCGTCGTGGCGAGCCTAGCACTCGGAATGGCATTATTAAAAACCGGAGGAGCAGAATATTTGGCGCAAATGCTGTTAGCTTTGGTCGGGGATACCTCTCCGGTCGTTCTGTTAAGCGGCCTAATGCTGGTTATGGCAACATTAACAAATATAGTATCAAACAACGCGGCAGCTGTGATCGGAACACCTATCGCCATTACCATAGCTCAAAAACTGTCACTGCCGGCAGAACCATTTGTTCTCGCTGTTCTATTTGGAGCGAATATGAGTTACGCAACGCCCATGGCCTACAAAACAAATCTACTGGTAATGAATGCTGGTGGTTATCGTTTTTCTGATTTTATTCG
>CAZXGI010000110.1:0-1553 GCA_964639965.1 uncultured Rhodospirillaceae bacterium | reverse complement strand
GTGACATCAATCTCAACTAAAGCCCCCTCTACGAGGAGCGCCTGCACACCAACACAGGTACTTGTCGCCGATCCCGCCTCACCATAAAAATTATTCATTGCATTGACAATTATCGGCCGCTGATTGAGCTGCAAATCAACAACAAATATTCTCTGGCGGATAACATCTGCTGGTGTCGCACCGGCAGTTGCTAATGTCTCCCGGATATTATCATAAATATATTTCAATTGAGCAGCCAGATCTCCGGGACCGACAAGGACCCCATCCGAAGTAGAAGCAACCAGCCCAGAGACATGAACCTGTTTGCCCGCTTCGCTAATAATTAGGTTGCTGAAGTGCGGCTTATTATGAAGAAATTCAGGTCGTTGGCGTTGAATTATTGGGTGATTATCAACCATTCTCGGTTCTCCTATTATATTTTCTTTCATTACTTTTTAGTTATTTAAGGCATCCTTAATAAGGCCGATTTGGGGCCGTATATTTTCAGCACATTCGCGGGCACTGTATGGCTTCTGCTCTTTGGACTTCTGGTGAGACATCTCTGCCATGCCGACACGGCGAAGCCCTTCAGTATATATCGCCCATACGGCCCATCGGGCATCGTAATCGAGATAACATCCTACTTCATCGAGAGCGTCATTTATTGGCCCAAATAACTTCAATCCTATCAGCTCCTCAAATTCGGCGTCTCTCTCACGCCCCCAACTCCAGCTCAAGGCGACACCAAGACGGCGGATTTCAAAATCCTCCAGATCCAGCTCATAAAGTTTCTCAAGGTAGGCCATAACGCGATCGAGGGCAGAGCCTTTCGGGGTCGTCATCCCTTCCAAAACAGAAATTTCCATTTGAATATAATCTCGCAGTATATCCGCAAGAACGGCAGACTTGGACTCAGTGTTTCTATAGATAACGTTTACACCGATCCCGATCTCTTTAGCAATTTCACGCATAGTGACGTTATCAAAACCTTTTTCACGAAATAGTCGCCGCGCCACCTCCTTGATCTGATGGCGACGATCTTTTCGATTAGGACTTACTTTACGATCGATGTCTTGCATTTGTTTAATATCCCCCTTGACTTTTACTGTAAACATGATTACATTGTCAACTGTAAACTTGTTTACATACAGAAAATCAGGAGCTTGCAATGGAAAATATAGAAAACATTAAATCTGACTACGTCCAGATCATTTCGACTGAAGATGTTATTGGAAATCAGGTGAGGAATTGCATCCATGCCTTGATGGATGCAGGAAAGGCCGGCAAGAGGCAAGGCTGGTCAATGGCAGAAATTCTGGATGAAGTGTCTATTAAGTTTGGCAAAGACATGTCGTCTTATGCCAGAGAATACATAATTCACCACCATATGAAATAAAGATCATCACCGCATGTCGGGACTGAACCGACATTCTTAAATCGTAACCAAAAAGGAAACCACCATGAGCAAACAACTTGTCCTTCTCGGCGACAGTATCTTTGATAACGGCGTCTATGTCGTGCCGGGTCAGAATGACGTAACTGACCACCTTCACCAAAAAATTGCAGATTCTGAA
>CAZXGI010000109.1:0-6875 GCA_964639965.1 uncultured Rhodospirillaceae bacterium | reverse complement strand
TTTCTTATCATTCAAACCAATTAACCATTAATATGAAACACAGCTTAACGTTAATAATTTTTATTGTATTGGTTTTGAACTCATATCCTGTAATGAGTAACGAATTTGGCGAGCCACCCTTTGGTGTACAGTTTGGGCAAAAATTTCAGACCAGTAAACATAAAACTATTCAACGTCGCGGCAATGTTCGATCCGTCAAACTAAAAACCGCTGATCGCCCAGATGACACCGAAGAAATAAAAGCAGAGATTTGTGACAATTACGGCTTGCAAATAATAACATGGCGGAGCCATATTCGCTCGCAAAGCGCTGCTTCAGCTAGCCATAATGAAATCTTAAAAAACTTTAAGAAGAAATACGGCACACCAAAAATAAGAAAAAAAACGGCGTTTTGGGTATCTAATCACTTCAATATTGTAGCAAAAATAAGAGAAAAGGACGGAACCTTTCAAAATCAAATTCGTTATTTTGGCCCTAAAAATGAGCCGTGCCTAAAAAAATTTTTAGCCCACCAATCGGGTAGAAAGTCATCTGGAGATAAAACAAAAGACGATTAATCACATAATGAAATAATTAATCACCTCTCTATCAAAATCAGATTTTTACGCCGCCTTATAGACCTAATTTTTAATATTGGTTAAGAAACTTGGGTCTCAAGCTTACTTAATTTATTAGCCAAAGTCCGAACATGTTTAGTTAGAATGCCAATTAAAGCACGCTGAAATGGATCAACACTTTCTAACTTAGCTTCAAATACTCTGCGTGAAATTACCAATACTTCCGACGTCCCCTCAAGCACGCGCGCTGTTGCCATTCTTTCAAGATCATCAATTAATGCCATCTCGCCAAACATACCACCAACATTAACTGTTCCAATAGTTATAACTTTGCCATCGACTTTTCGTGATATCTCAACCTTCCCACTCAACACAACAAAGGCCGTATCACCGGGTTCACCCTCTCGGAAAATGTGGTCTCCCTCGGCAAAAGAGGCTTTCCTTGAACCTGGAGCGTGCCGTATTTTCAACTGGTCTAAATCTTCTATACCTTCATCATTACTCATAAAACTAAATTTCTTTCTTAGCTGAGATAATTTTATCTAATATAATTCTGTAACACACACAAATTAATAAAATAATTATTTTATGCCAAACGACCGCCAATTTGAGAGGAATTAGGTGCATAGCGAAAACACCGGAAAATGACATTAGTACCAGTGTATGCAGGGTGATCATAATCGACAAAAAAGGGAGAAACATACTCCCAAACTATCTCCTTTTCTGGTGTAACCTCGAAAAGCCTTCCCCAAAGCCCTTCACAAATCAGAGTATTACCCGATGATAAACGCTGGCAACCACTTATAAACCAACTAAAAAATGAACGCCTTGGAGATCCATAATAACACCAAACTTCCTTATTTGTCGCTGGGTCAACTTCGACCACCTGAGACCCCGTTTCCGGCCCGTGGATATGTACATCAGCGCCATTGGCAAAAAAAAGAATATTTCCATTCTCCAGCATCTGTACATCGTGATGTTGTCCATACTCACTATTATTGAGAGACCACTTTATCTTTTTGGTCTTATGATCAATCATTGCCATAGTATTATTAAAACGCCAATTTATTATAACATCATCGTTTGGGCAGGTCGCAATAGTATTTGCATGCGCATATTCACGCCGAAAAACAGTTGGATCAAGTGGGAATTTCTCCATATTCATATCTTTAAGAACATCCCATTCCCAAACAACTTTACCAGTTACATCAATCTCACGAATCACATCCGTATAAATAGCACCGTCTTTTTCCGTACCTTCAATACCACCAGGAATTAATTTGATCACTTTAGGATCAGTTTGTTTAGTCCATGCGACATATACCGTATTCCCATTCGTCTTACGCCGAAAATCATGATGTTGCATGTGATCGACATGCTCCCATACGATATTTCCGTCCCAGTCAAATTCGATTAAACGTCCACCCTTTGCTGGAAGGCCCGGATCTTTATCCTCTGTACGGATAGCCACTAACAAATTTCCATTTTCAAGCAGATACGCATGATTACCAACATCATTAGGTAACTCCCATTGGTGAACTACTTTACCATCCATATCAATCAGATAAGATGTAAAAAGCCCAAGTGGTGTAAAAAGCGTATAACCCGGTGTTGATTTATCAGGATCATGCTGTAATACGCCGGTACGGGGATCAATAGCAGGCATTAATTTCTTTCCTCATTTCTTTGATACGCTAAAAACTTCTGTGTCTTCAAATCAAAAAATTCAGCCAATATACTGCTGAAATATTACTTTTTTTGTACACTTTCAAGAATACCACGTAGATTTTTATCAATCAATTCGGCCTTTCGTGTTTGCTCATTAAACAAAACCGTAACAACTTCCGCCACAGCCATACATTTTTCATCCTGGAAAAGCGCCTGTTTCAACAAATACGAAGTTCTTCCTACATTCGACACCATAGTGCCAATATCAACTAAACCTGGATAACTTAAGGCCTCCAAGTATTCAACAGAGAATTTCACCAAGACAAAACCCGCCAAGATATCCTCTCTATAATTATCCATACGATCCATTCTAAACTTGACACGACCATCTTCAAAAAAGGTATTGATTGCGCCATTATTAACATGCCCATTTGGATCAAGATCGCTATATCGAATATTTGCCGTGATCCAGTCAGTATAAATTTTACGTATTTTAAAATTCTGTTCAGTTTCAACCTGCATCTGATTATAGGTTCTCCATAGTTTTCTTTATAACTTCAGGCATGATTTCATTCATTGGCAATTCGGATTTCAGCTTGTGATAACTTTCATCTGCAATTTTCTCCAAATCTTTTTGCGTAATAAGCTCATGAGCTTTCTCTACAACCTCACCAACTCCCGAGGTAAAACACAAGTCTGAATAAAAATTTGGTGGCCCGGAGTGCTCCAAAAGTATTGGCACTTTGTTGATTACGGAATGGCAAATACGGGTGACCGATATTATATTATGATTTCCTGTTTTTTGGAGTGATAGATTTATTTTGCTACGTTCCATAAGAGCGTTTCTAAGATAAGCGGGTATTGGCATTTCAGGATAATACACCTCATGACCAAGAGCCGAAATTCTTTCAGTCTGCTCCTTTCGCCGATCTGTTGGTAAACCACACATCAGAAAATCAATGTCTTTTTCATTCACAGAAATGGTTCTAAGAGTTTTCATTTTCTTTAAATAACCAATAGGGATGAAAAATGTATTTGGGTTGATCCCTCGACAAACCTCAAGTGATTCCTCTAATAAGCACCAAACAAATTCAGCATTTCTTACGGCTAATTCGAAAGCTGGAAAAGTCTCAGGCATATCGCGTTCCGCACCATAGTTCCAAATACCTTCCGGTGAAATTACTTCGGTACAAACCATTCCATATTTTATATTACCAATTTTCATTGTATTTGGGAAAGTCGGCTCGGTATAAAACCGATCAAAAAAAAGATTTAAATTCTTAGAATCAAGTTGGCAAGTGCCCACTCGCACAGAAATTCCACATTCCTCCAATGCTCCTGCGACAAATCCAACACTATCTGCCATCATTTCCCACAGGTGTGGTTTCAGATTGCTCAGCATTATATTTATATTCATAAAATATCTATACCGAGATTCGCGCTAGAGGTCACTCCCACATTGAAAAGAACTCTGCCTAAAGTTATCGTCACCATAAGTGCAAATAAAATTCAAATTCAGAAGCTATTAAACTAACCCAATAGAAATAGATACAAAATTATTAAAAGTTTCGTTTCTAGAAACACAAAGTACTCGGATATAGGTTTTAAATTCGGCTGTATACTGATTCTATAGAAATTTCATCTCTTGGTTTAATGATACCTCTATCTGACAAATCTATGATATGGGCGAAGATTGACTGCTTTGCAGCCCCAATAAGACGACTATCTAAATTCTTATACATATGCGCAACCATTTGTGAAATTGTCGAAATTCCTCTATCTATACAATCAAGTATTTGCGTTTCACGCATCTTACGGTGGACTAAAATTCCCCGGACGAATTTCTGAGGACTCTTAATTGGGGCTCCATGAGTTGGATAATAAATCCGGTCGTTCCTTCTGGATAGATTACGCAAGCTCTCCATATAATCAGACATGTTTCCGTCTGGAGGAGCAACAACTGTCGTCGACCACCCCATGACATGATCTCCCGGAAAAAGAACATTCTCCTCAACTAGGTGAAAACAGAGATGATTAGACGTGTGGCCAGGAGTATGAACGCAGTTTATTGACCAATTATCTCCTTTGACAGTATTCCCATCTGCAAGAAGATAATCTGGCGCAAATTCCATATCACCTCCGGCCTCAACGGTATAACCTTTACCATATTTTCCCGAACCATGTGGGCCAAAACCGTAAGTTTTTGCCCCCGTACGATCTTTAACAAGCCTTGCTGCTGGAGAGTGATCAATATGGGTGTGTGTTATAAGTTGGTGCGTAATTTCTTCATCTTTTAGCGATAGTAACATGGCGTCAACGTGCTCACCAATATAAGGTCCGGGATCAATCACGGCTACCTTTCCCGATCCTATTATATATGTACCAGTACCTTTAAACGTATAAGGGCCAGGGTTGTTAGCTACTATTCTCCGTATCATTGGAGACAACTGAACCATAACACCATACTCACATTCAAATTCTCGATTAAACGCGATGTCAAAACTCTTTTGTTTTACCATAAGAACCCTTAAAATAATTGATTAAACCAATTTTTTATGCGCTTTATCCTTATTAGAATACCCGATATATTAACCCCAAGTCCAAATGCATGAAAGACTTGACGTAGAGGCCTTAAAATACACATTGCTGATTATTAAATATCATTTTAGTGATCAAAATACCGGGATAAAGTAAATTTAATTTGATGATCAATGTTTTTGCCAAAACAAAACGGAAAACGGTGAAAATAAAATCCTTTATTTGTTTTAACAATGAAAAACATGTTGAATTTTTCTCCTTCATCTAACGAAATAAAAATAACGGAAACTTAAGTTATTAATATGTCCGGAAAATGGCCAAATAATCTTAATAAGAAAGTCATTGATAATATTATAGACGCAGCTTTTGCCGAAGATATTGGAAAGGGAGATTTAACATCCAAAGCAGTGATACCACCCAACACATATTTTACGGGCATTATGTCGGCAAGAGAGGAAATGGTTTGTGCAGGTCTGCCAATAGTTGGTCGAGTGTTCCAGCGATATTCCAGCCGTATTAAGTGGTCAGCATGTGTAAATGATGGCGATAAAATAGAGGCAGGAAGCAAGTTGGCCACTATTGAAGGTCCCGCCATCGATTTGCTAACAGCAGAGCGCACCGCAATCAATATTCTTCAACACCTATCTGGAATTGCGACACTAACAAGACGTTATGCTGATGCAATTTCTGATTTGGATACGATTTTGTTGGACACAAGGAAAACTATCCCAGTTTTCCGTCATCTAGCAAAATACGCAACCTACATGGGCGGAGCTACTAATCACCGAATGGCACTAGATGATGGTATTCTGATCAAAGACAATCACATTGCGGTATCTGGTGGAGTAAAGGAAGCAATAAAAAAGGCCAAGACCTATAGGCATAAAAATATTGAGGTCGAGTGTGATACTCTTGAACAAGTTCAGGAAGCATTAGATGCCGGGGCCGATATGATCCTATTTGACAACATGTCTCCCGAAATGATGAAAAAAGGTGTGGCTATTGTTAATGGCCGGGTACCAACAGAAGCTTCAGGCGATATAAATTTAAAAACAATCCGTGCAAAAGCAGAAACAGGAGTAACCCACCTTTCGGTAGGACGGCTGACCCACTCTGCGCCGGCCGTTAACATAGGCCTGGATTGGATTTCTAATTCCTAAAAGTAGAAATCATTTGACGAAGGTAATTACCTATTTGCGCTGAAATTTGTTTAATAATATTACGGGCCCTAACCCCACAGCAATGATAATAATGGCAGCCAAAGCCGACTCCTCAAGCAATTCATCTTTTGCAAGTTGATAGACAAACGTTGCCAATGTTTCAAAATTGAATGGCCGAAGGAGAATTGTCATTGGCAACTCTTTCATTACATCCACAAATACAAGAAGACCACCTGCCAGCATCGATTTTGACAAAAGTGGTGGTGAAAGTTTGAACATAGTTCTAGAAAAGCTATGCCCTAGCAGGAAGCTGGCACCAAAAATATTGGGGGATAAACGAGCGGTCCCGGCGTTAATTGCTCCGTGCCCAATGGCTTGAAATCTCATAACACAAGCTAGGATTAATAAACCAGTTCCGCCTATCAAAAATCCATTAAATGGCCTCCCCAAAATATCTTCGAGAATAAATTCTGCGAGACCATCTATCCAACCAGCGAACGAAACCACGCCTATCGCTAAAATTGCTCCGGGAAAAGCATACCCAAGTGAAGATAAATTTGAAAAGCTATTCAGAACAAATTGTTTCTTATATGTGGTGGTAATAACCATCCCAGTAGCCGAAGCAATTACAATAGCCGAGACAATAAGAGCAATAGTAACGCTGTTAAAAGCAGCTTCAAACAACGTTTCCATATTGGAGACTGCTAATCCTTGCAAAACAAAATTTATCAAAACACCTACCGGGATTACAAACCCCAAAATTATCGGAAGTAGGCATATAGATATACACATAAATGATTTTCCTGCAGTTAACTGTTTTGGCATAACTGGATCGTTTTTCTTAGCACTGTCATAAAAACGTTGTCGATTTCTAGCCGACTTTTCAATGATTAATAATGAGACTATAAATATAAACGCAATACCTGCGATTTGAGCCGCTGCTGCAAGATTA
>CAZXGI010000108.1:0-6923 GCA_964639965.1 uncultured Rhodospirillaceae bacterium | reverse complement strand
CTTTTACTTCGGCTTCAAGTTTAGCTGATTTAGACAAAATATCTTGTGCTTGCAATTGAGCTTCATTGAGCCTTCGGTTGGCATTGCCTCTAATAACTTCGGAATTTTTAGCTTGTTTTCTCAACTCATCAAGCCGTTCGATTGCATTTGCAAGTTTTTTTTTGCCTATTTTAATAAATGATTTTTCAATAGCATCGTTTTGTAACTGGGTTATTTCTTCTTTGATTTTTTTATCGCTGGTCCTTAGTCGGTTTACCCGAGATTCTATTTCTTCTCTCCGTCTACCTAGATCATTATACAGGGCTTCTTGGTCAGCGGCCTTTTGAGTTAAATTAACCAATATATTTTCTTTTTCTTCGTATTTGAATTTGGCTTCTTCAAGTTGTTCATTTGCACTCTTGATATCAGTATTCTGATTTTCTACGACATCATTGATTCTAAATTGTTCTTGTTCTAGATTTCTAATTGCTGAACTTGCATCTTCTACAAGAGTATTTTCACGCCCAATATCTTGATCAATCTGGCGAAGGCGCTTTTCGCATTCGGTTTTTTGTGCCTCAAGGCGGGTTTCTTCTTGTTCAAGATTTTCTCTGGCGAGGTTATACCGTTGGAGCGCTGCTGCTGCACTAACTTCTTTTTTCCTTAGTTCGGGTAGATGTGTTGCAGCTTCTGCTTGTTCAACTGATGCTGCTGAGGTTAACTTTGTCATTTCAGTGACAGCTAATTTTGCTGAGTCTAATGCTTCTTTGTTTTTCTGTTTTTCATTTTTGGTCGAAGTCCAATGAATTAGAAATAGTGTTGCTTCGGCTTTTCTCACATGGTCATTTAAATTGCGGTAACGAGTTGCCTGTCTTACTTGTTTACGAAGCGCTAGAAGTTGAGATTCTAGCGTGGTCATGATATCATCAAGACGTTCCAAATTTGTTTCGGCGCCCTTTAATCTGATTTCAGCCTCGTGGCGACGAGAGTAGAGCCCAGAAATACCGGCGGCTTCTTCCAAAAGTTTTCTGCGTTCAGAAGGTTTGGCAGCGACCACTTCACCAATTTGTCCTTGGCTTACAAGTGCCGTTGAACGTGCACCACTAGCAGCGTCAGCAAACAATAAGTGAACATCTCTAGCCCGCACTTCTTTTGAGTTTACTTTGTAGGTTGAACCTTTTTCTCTTTCAATTTTGCGCGTTACTTCAAGGTCATCTGATTCGTTGAATTGAGACGGAGCCGTGCGGTCCGAATTATCTAGGTCAAGGCCTACCTCGGCAATATTGCGGGCGGGACGGTTCTCAGAGCCTGCGAAAATGATGTCATCCATCTCCCCTCCGCGCATTTGCTTAGCTGAAGTTTCACCCATGACCCATTTTAGAGCTTCGACTAGATTGGATTTACCACAACCATTCGGTCCGACTATACCAGTTAGACCTGGTTGGATTTTGAGTTCGGTCTCGTCGACGAAGGACTTAAATCCGCTTAACCGAAGCTTAGAAAACTGCATTTATAACCAAGCTCCTTCTCAACGTTTTATTGTTTTTGATTTGGATAGTTCTGAATCTAGGATAAGGCGTAATTTTTCAGCTGTGATATGGCCCTTTATTGGTTTCTTATTTATTATAATTGTTGGTGTTGACTGAATGTTAAACTTTGCCCCTCCATCTTTGCGGATTTTCATTATACCTGTATATATTTCTTTATTTCCAATGCAGGCAGTATAGGTCCTCTTTGAGATGCCTGAAAGCAAACCTATTTGTGCCAATGCGGCAGCAGGATCTGCCTGCCGTGCCCAATTCTCCTGCGTTCGGAAAATTATATCGACGATTGGGTAATATCGTTCTTTCGGTGCACATCTTGCCATCATTGCGGCAGCCAAGGCCAGACGATCTAATGGATAATCTCTGTATATAAATCTAACTTTACCATTTTCGATGTACTCTTTTTTAAGAACTTGGAATGGTCCACTATGAAATGCAGCGCAATGCGGGCAGGTCATAGAGGCATACTCAATAATAGTTATAGCTGCTTGATTGTTACCAAGGACGCGATCGGCCAAAACACTTTCTATGTTGAACAGATCCGCCAACTCTGATTTTATTTTAGATTCCGCTGAAACTGTTGCTGTCAGTGTCATTAGTAATAAAAAAACATAGATTGTTGAAATAAATTTATTAATCAGTTTCACCATATATTTGAACAAGTTATATTCCTCTACCATATGTTGATTAATATAAATGGCATTGTTTTAATCAACAAGTCGTGATCGTGCTAAAAAAGATAAAACTGTAAAAAAACTGGGGATAACTTAAGAGATAAGAAATACCGTTGTTGGCAGAGATTTTATTTGGATTAATTCTCATGAAAATACTATTTTGAGGTTTTGATTCTTTTCCCAAGGGTGCGCAGTGCATTCTTTAAATCTGGGTCACTTATTATATTTAAATTATTTTCTAAGTTATTTTGTTCTTTTATCGTAATTTCACGTGGTTTTGCTACTGATTGATCTTTGTTATCTGGTATAGTCCCTTGAGTTATTTTGACATGGTCAACAGATCGGTATCCAAAATGAGAATTATTTGTTTCAAGTAATTGAGTCTCAGCATGTTGTAGCTCTATAGCTAGTGCAGGAGTGTCAACGCGTATTTGTAAGTTGCCATTATTTCGTTGGCCCCGGGGGTAAGAGATTTTTTCAGGAATTGTATGGTCTCCATATTCTTTACCTACAATGGTTCTCCAATTTTCAATAATGGTGCTTCGCCCAAAACCTCGTTTGCTGAATATCGGTTTAGTTAGTTTCTCAACAGTTGAACTGATACTGCGAGGACGAAAACGGGGAATAGTCATTATATTTAGACCTTATTTTACTTGATTTTTTTTTCTTGTTTAAGACAGTATGATATGAAGAGGCGTTTATCGCAACAATCGATTTATTTTTTGGACCTGCATGGGTAATTACCAGTAAAACTGATTATATGAGAATAAGACCTTGAACCAAGCTGAGAAGATTCTTGATTGGTATGAAAAAAATCGACGTCATTTGCCTTGGCGATCAGCGCCAGGAGCGCCGGTAGATCCCTACCATGTTTGGCTCAGTGAAATAATGCTCCAGCAAACCACTGTCATTACAGTAAGACCATATTTTGAGTATTTTATTCTTGAATGGCCTAATGTTAATGTTCTTGCTGCAGTTTCGTTGGATGATATTCTTCGTGCATGGCAAGGATTAGGTTATTATGCTAGGGCACGTAATCTTCACAAATGTGCAAATATTATTGTATCGGAATATAGCGGAATTTTTCCGGACGAAGAAAAAGAATTATTGAAGTTGCCAGGGGTAGGGCCCTATTCTGCAGCAGCTATTGCAGCTATAGCTTTTGGTAAGAAAGCGACACCGGTTGACGGCAATATAGAACGCGTCGTGGCACGACTCTTTTCAGTCACAGAGCCAATTCCTCGGTCAAAAACAAAATTGCAAGAATTGGCGCGTAAAATGACACCGGACAAAGATGCAGGTGATTATGCACAAGCACTTATGGATATTGGTGCTACAATTTGTAAACCAAAAAACCCTACGTGTAATTTATGTCCCTTGTCAGGACAATGTAAGGCGGAAGCTAAAGGCATAGCAGAAAATCTACCCAAACGATTACCCAAGACGAATAAGCCAATACGGGCAGGTATTATTTTTTGGCTTTCTAATGACAAAGGAGAAATATTGCTTCGCCGGCGCCCTGAAAAGGGCCTTCTTGGGGGAATGATGGAGTTACCGTCATCTGATTGGCAGGAAAACAGACGTCCTCTAAAAAATATCTTGAATGATGCGCCGGTTAAAACAACCTGGAAAATGCTCCCCGGCAAGGTAAAACATACATTCACACATTTTCATTTAGAATTGGAGATTGTGGCGGGTCAATGCCGTAAACCCGAATTAATTGATGGTATTTGGTGTAAAGCATCCAGATTTAGCGAACACGCTCTACCTACTGTCATGAAGAAGGTTGCGGTTCATGCTCTTAAACATAAGAATTAACCCCAAATACTATGGCCTTGGTTTAATGTTACGCCGACTCTCGAGGCGTTCTCCTGCGTGGATTTTCCATAGCCCGAAGAATCTTGAGAGATTAAAATACTTTGAACCAGAGTATTAGAACGCGCCGCTAATAAGGTAAAATCAAATTGAGCGATGGTGTACTCAAGTTGTCTTGCGAGAAGCCCAGCTCTGGCTTCATCTTGTACATCCTCTACTAAATCGCGGATTTCTTTACCCATACCGCCAATCTGAGAACTAAAAATGCTAGATCGCGATTCTAAAGTAGCACGGTCTTGCATAAAACTGGCTTCACTATTCAAAACTAGCGCTTCAGCAGCGTCTAAAGCATCCCTCGCTTGATTTATTGAGGTTTGAGACTCAAAATTTTTGTAGATCCAAGCATCAAGCAGAGCCAAACCGCCACCGGTTACAACACCATCAATATTTCCTCCGCCTAAACCTACAGAGGTGATTGTGGGAGTTATACTCGTATTGATAATGTAATCGCCGGCGCCATCAGTGGCAAAATCAGTATAATCGACAGCTTTCATTCTTATATAATAAAAACCATCATTTGGCGCTGTATAGGCTAGATATGAATCAAGTGCATTACCCGCTGCGTTTAAACTACTACCACCTGCGCCTAAACTTGTAGACGCGTTATCATTAGCGGTTAGCAGAGTACCGTTGCTATCGTATAGATCTATATAAGTATCAACATCGCTGCTCCCAGCAGCAACGGCTGTCACGCCACTGCCATAATCAACGTCGAAAGTTAGAATTTCACCAGCCTCAAGCTCAAACTTAAACCATTCATAGTCTTGAGTGTTTGTGGTCATGCCTGTTGTGTTATTGATTTTACCAGAAATGGAAACCCAGGGTACATCTGTCGTGCCATCGCTAGATTTTTTCCCTACGTCAGTATTGGTGGCATCAATTTTAAATGCTTGGCGGGCAATAAATTGTGCTGTTTCCATACTATTATTTGACTCAGCTTCATCTATCCTCTGAGGATATCCTCCAAGTGTGAAATTAATTGCGCCGGTTGAATCGTTATAACTGTTAACCCGGAGGGTTTCGACGGTCTCATACTGTCCAGTTCTTGTATTGGGATAACTTGAGTATTCAGTTAGAGTGCCGGTTTGGGACTCGTAGTTTAAGTGATTAGTATCTGAATTCCAAAAATCGCCGGAGACATCTTCCGTAATATAATAATCTGTTCCAAGGTATACTCCATCAATTCGCATGTGGTCACCGAAATCAGAACTATAGGGAGCATAAAGGTTTTGAGTTTTAAATGTATCCCTAAACTCAGAATTAATCAGGTTTTTTGGAGTATAAATTCCACCCTCTTTAATGTTGCCGCCCGCCCCTCGTGCCAACATTTGTATTCTTCTTATTACGTTATCCCATTCTTCGGCAGTTTCCGCTGCTGTCAGATCACCGTTTTCAAGAAAAGTTAATCGTTTTCGAAGATAGTCAATAGCATTTCGAATGTTGTTAATTTGTGCAAGCGACTTGCTAACAACTACAATCGCTTCATTTATACCTTCTTTTCGGCTAATTAGAAGTGATTGGTTTGTTTTTAAATGGTCAGATAAACCTGTAGACGGAGTGGCATTCAAGTGCGCAAGTGCCTTATCAATGCGCGAGGTCATAATCTTCTGAACACTTGCGGCGGCTTGGTTTTTTGCCACGCTGCCTATGTTCAAAAGAGCACGATCAATACTAGTTATGCCACCAGTAAGAGCGCCGACAATTGATGTTGTTCTATTAAACTCATCAAGCTGCATTGTTTCCCGACCTCCTGTCGGATTTCAACACTTACAAACTTGAATTCTGGATTTCACGCCCAGAACTCACACGAAACAGCGATTTCTATCGCTATTATCTATATTCTTACTTATTAACTTAACGCATTTTATTTATATTTTGACCGCTTATTAGTGCAATTTTTGTAGAACATCAAGAATTTGTGATTAAAATAAAAAAAAATGGCTAAATACTGGGATATAATTAATAATTATAAATTTGATATTTAGGAAAAAATAGAAAATTCTCGCGATATCTCCGAATCGTTTAAGCACGTATATTCTAATGAAAATAAGATTGGAGATAATTATTTATGGCTATATGGTTTTAAATGGATAACAATATAATTTTTCAAAACGAGGTAAATTTAGATGCTGCGTGAAAATATAGAAGCAAAATGGATTGATTGTTTTGAGAAAAGTTTTCTCCTAAGCGGTGTTTCTTCAGGGCAAATTGTTACAATCTTATCTGAATCGCAGTCCCGTCAAGTATTAGTTGACTTGTCGGAGCTTGCGTTGCTACGGATTGGTGCAAAACCAATCCATGTTCGAGTACCAACTCCCAAACTAAAAGATCTTGTTCCCGTTCGATCTTCTGGATCCTGCTATGCTTTGGAAGGCTACGATGTCTTGTTTTCTGCACTTGCTGGTTGCGATCTCATTATTGATTGTACGGTTGAAGGTATGCTGCATTCCAGAGAGTTACAAGAAATCCTGGCAGAAGGTGGCCGTTTATTAATGATATCAAATGAACACCCAGAAGTTTTAGAGCGTTGTATGCCAGAGCCTAAGTTAAAACCCAAGGTAGAAAAAAGTGTGGAGCTTATTAATGAGTCAAAATTTATGCAAGTCACATCTCCAACTGGGACTGATCTAAAAGTTGAAATTAAAGATGCCCCATGTCGAGCTGGTGCAGGGTATTTATCATCTGACGATAAAGTTGCGTATTGGCCTGCGGGTTTGGCTTTATTCTTTCCACAAAAAAACACGGTTAATGGTAGGGTGGTATTAAATTCAGGTGATGTGAATTTAACATTTAAGCGTTATTTTGAGTCTCCTGTCACGCTAGAGATCGAAAATGATTTTATAAAATCAAT
>CAZXGI010000107.1:0-6944 GCA_964639965.1 uncultured Rhodospirillaceae bacterium | reverse complement strand
GTGGGATGAAGTATTGTTTACAGAAATGGTTCGGAGGAAGATAGGCGATAATTTGAAAACGGGTTAATGGTTTGCGAATATCCTTATTATTTCTCTTCATGTATCACATGAGGAAGAACTTTAGCCGTCGTTCCAGTGACTAAAGTATCATCTTCCCGTATACATAATCCAACCGGTTTGCTTGCCACCATCCAGCAACCAACAAGTGGGTATCGACCCTCAAATTCTGGAAGCGGCTCAAAACCTTGGACTATATGTAATTCGTCTGCGTAAGGTCCATCATTCTTAAGTAAGACTTCTCCATTTTCTACGATTTCTATATTTGCTCCCTGCCTCGACAATAAGGGTTTCCGTACATAATTCCCACTATCGATAAGCAAACCTGAAGATGGGTCATCCTCGAAGAATGACGGCAATAAATTCGGGTGACCCTCAAACATCCCCCATAACAAAGGCAGAAGACCTTTATTAGCGAGAATAGTTTTCCAAGGTGGTTCGATGAATTTTACTCCTGAAGTTGGTATGTGATTACCAAACTTTTCCGCCATCAGCCATTCCCAAGGATAGAGTTTAACCAAGGTGTTTATATTATGATTATCGAGATCGGTAAATCGACCTTCATCGTCGATGCCAATTTCTTCCATGTTTATGGAGCGACTCTTAATACCTGCTTCACGTGCACATTCTTCAATATAATCCAGGGTTCCTTTATCATCCTCAATTTCCTGATTACAGCTAAAATGAGTCAAACCACGTAAATTCAAATTTGAGAAGGCCCCAACCAAACTTTCATGAACATCGTTGAGTTGATCACAGTTTTCAGAGATTAGCCCTTTATCTAAGGCGTGCTCCAACCACTCCCACTGAAAGACTGCAGTCTCATAAAGCGTTGTGGGTGTATCTGCATTATACTCCAACAATTTAGCCGGACCATTACCATTATATGAGAGGTCCATCCGCCCTAATAAATTTTTTTCGCCATCTTTCCAACTTTGAGCAATATAATCCCAGAAAGCCTCCGGTATACTCAAACGCTTTAAAACTTCTTCATTATTAATAGCGCGATCAACCACCTGAAAACACAAATCCTCGATTTCCTCAGCGGTGCCTTCTATATCTTCTTCTATCTGTTGGAGCGTAAATTGATAATAGGCACTTTCATCCCAACCCGAGATGCCGACGCCTGGCACATATTCCAAGCCGTGCTCTCTTGCTGCAAGTTCTAAATTAACTCGTTGCGTCGCCGGAATGCGCTGCATTGGATACACCAAGTCTGTGGTAGATCATATCGATTATGTGGCAGCAGATCCGAACCGCCGCCCAGAAGAGCCAAATCCACCGCGTGAAATTGTACTGCTCTTGAATGAGGGACGGCTTGTTGCAGACCTGGCAACACTAGTTTTTCCCGTTTTTGAACCGACACTTCTGTTGTCAGCCGTACGAAATGTTCCAGGATTCTTTGCAGAGCGATAAAGCGGCTGAGACATCATGGACGTCCGGCCACCAAGCATAGACCCCATCATGTACCCCATCATCATAGGCATAAACACTGATCCGCCAGTTGATGTTCTATAGGGAGCGCGCTCACACTTTCCTTCACCAAAGTCTGCCTGACAATCTGCCTGAGACGTATATTTTGGTGCTACCGCCGCATGCTGATTACGCGCTTCTTTAAAGCTTGTTTCACATTGGCTAGCACGCATCATCGGATCTTTCTTGCACTGCTCCAGACTTTTAAATACTGAGGCATCCACTTTCGGCTCATCACAAGCCGTAAGACTTATAAGACTTGCGCTAACCACCAAAGATACGCCAATTGAACGGCTAAAATTCGTTTTTTTTACTTTCAACATTTAGACTCCAAATTACCTTGCCTCGTTGTATGTAAATAACCCTATTCTGCTAGTGTGTCATGGAAGCCGCATTTAAAACACCGCCGGCGAGAGATGCAACCCCAAGCCAAATACCACTTGCCACCTCACCTTTCTCTATCCGTTTTGAGATCCCGGGAATTGGCAAACATACGAGATAAAAAATAATAATTTGCACCAATAACGCGATTACGCCCCATATGACGCAATCAGTTATAGAAACAGAATTGGCAATTGCACTAGCCAATGGCAGACAAAAACCAATCAAACTTCCTGAGAAAGCTAAAGCCGCAGCCAAATTGTTTTCCCGTATCAACTTGATCTCTGGATGCGGCGTAACCCATATATAAATTATAACATAGCAAAAGGTTAATACCACGGCCGTCGCCATATAAGTAAGAAACCAGGGAATTTCGTTAAGAGCGTCACCAACAAAGTCCAACGTATTTAACTCCTAAAGGATTTTTAATCTGAGAAGTTTAGCACACAGGTTTAATCATCAAAAGCAGATTTAGTAACTTTCATGACATCTCGAAAACTTTATCAAAATTAAAATTACAATAAATGTAACAAAGATTGATTACTTCGAACGACTAGATGCCGTAGGAGCCTTAAACGCTTCCTCAGCATTAAAAGTCCATTCAGAAAAAATATCGGGACCCACTTCAAATTCACGGATTTTCCATTTTTCTGTAACAATATCTTCATCGGCACAATATTCAAAAGCCCCTCCCATTGGACTTGAAATATACCAAAAACAGGCCGATGAAATATAATGACGGCCAGGGCCAACAGCTGTTTTCCAACCTTTTTTGTTAAGATACTGTCCCCCCCCAATTACCTCGTGGATGTCTTGAACTTTAAACGCGAGATGATTGAATTTTGCTTTTTTACCATCAATATTCATTACAAATAAATTGTGATGATTACCCCGCTTAGCGGCTCGTAAAAAAACCCCCTGGCCGGGATACCGATCCGTCGGAACAAAACCAATGCGTCCATAAAAATCTTCGATTACCTTGCAGTCTGGCACACCAAAGACAATATGGCTGATCATCTGGGGGTAAGCGCGCTCATAAAATGTTGCGGTCTTGTCGACACGCACGTTGTTACCCGGCACATTAAACGTTAATGATTTTGATTTTATCTTTTTACGTTGGGAGACACGAAATCCGATACCAAGACCCATATCATCAACCGTTTTCAAAGAGCCATCCTTCATAGCCCTGACGGAACGGTCTTTTGAGAGTTCCATGGCAATTTCTTTCAATTCAGTCTTTGTATCAACACCCCAGATTACTTCTCTCACCGTTGATCCGCTTTGAATCGGCCCAGGCAAATTTTTGTTCTTGTAATCACGAAATTTAACTTCTGTACCGTCAACGCAGATATAGTCCGCCCCATATTGGCCCGATTTAATTTTTTTTAGCCCCCATTGATCCAAAAACCTTGTCGCTCTGGCCCTGCTTCTCACTCCAAACGTGACTGCATCAATTCCATTGATACTCATTTGTAACTCCTATTTGACCTTTCGAAAAATAATCCTTGCTTCCCGGCTCTTAATTCTCCAGCCTTCATCCGTTTTGGCAAAATCCTCATGATATTCGCCAACCACAAATGGACCATCAAGTGGATACGGCGTCTCCTCATCACCACTATAAAGATAAAGTGTATAATATGAGATACCCTTTGCGGAGACTTCGCTAATTTCACTAAAATCTATATCGGTGACAAAGTGCCGGGTTTTGTTTGGAGGCATGGTTCGAACCCACTCTATAAACTCGCCTATCGTCAATTCTTCTCCGAGGCGGGTATAGGTCCCTTCAGCTGTCATGAGTTCAGGCAAATCCTCATAACGTCTTTCATCTTGGAATCTGCCAAATCGAAGGGACAATTCCCGGCATTCATCTTTAATATTTAATCTTTCCTGTGTATCCATAATTTTCCTCTTCATTTAAAGCCCACCCTCACGAGTTAGAAATTTTTTGCGCAAATAATCGCCAATCAGGTTTAAAGACAATACAGTCAAAAATAAAAACAATGCTGGCATAAAGGTAATGTGCGGATCTGTGTTGATATCAGAAAAACCTTGTGCAATCATACTGCCCAATGTAGGCGTCGGCGGCGGGATCCCCACCCCCAAAAAAGCCAAAGACCCTTCAATCATAATAACAATGGACATAAATGATAGAATATATGCCAATTGGGGTAGTATGATATTGGGTAATATTTCTAGTATTAAAATACGGGAATCGGAGGCTCCCTGAGACCGTGCCGCAATCACAAATTCACGTTTGGCAAAAACTAATGTAGACGCTCTGGCAATTCGAGTATTCGCCGGTATAGACGTAATTGAAAGAACAATAATTAAATTAACCATATTGGCGCCAGCAAAAAACAAAATACACATCGCAAGGACGATATTTGGAAATGCAAGAATGATATCTACCAATCCAACGATCAAGGATTCAAATTTTCCTCGATAGTAACCGGCCATCATACCAAAAAAAAGTCCGATAATCATACCAATGACCGGCGCAAAAAAGCCCACCGTCAACGAAATCCTAGCACCATAGATGACCCGCGAAAAAATATCCCGACCCAAAACGTCCGTGCCTAGCAAAAATTCCAGGCTGGGTCGCACTTTCAATGCCGTAAAATCGCTCTCCGTTGGACCAAGAAGTGGAAGAAAATCAGCAAAAAAGACCATTAACAACAATAAAACTACCCATCCGAGGGGCAACCATAATGCTAGATTTAGATTTGCCAAAGCACTTCTATATCCACCCCGCAGGGTTTCTGCTGACATCTCTCTCATTGTCGAACCCTCGGATCTAGGGCGCCATACAATATATCAACAACTAAATTTATAAACACATAAGCAACCGCCATTATGACAACAATACCCTGCACCATAAGAATCTCACGCGCATGAATAGAGTTAACCAACAAAGTGCCAATACCCGGAAGAGCAAAAATACTTTCAACAATTACCGCCCCACTAATAAGATTACCAAGTTGGATGCCCACAATCGTAATCAAAGTAAAAGAGGAAGGTCTAAACGCATGGCGCAAGAGAATATAGAGATTGCTAAGCCCTTTGGCTTTTGCAAAAGAAATAAAATCCTCTTGCAGCGTTTCAATAAGATCATTGCGCAAGACTCGACTGAGAATAGGCCATTCTATCAAAGCCAATGCCAAGGCTGGAAGAAAAAACGAACGTAGATTTCCGAAAGGGTCTATGGAAAATGGCACATAACCCGTTGCCGGGAACCAGTTAAGGATGACCGCAAATAGAAAAGCTAAAACAATGGCAATGATAAAACTTGGGGCAGCCAGAAAAGCAAAGGTGAGGGTAGTAACAATTTTATCAGTGATTTTGCCTGCACGGTAAGCCGCAAGAATTCCAGCCGGAATAGCAAATAAAACAGCCAGAAACTGAGCCATAACTAGTAACTGCAGCGTGACCGGTAACCGAAGAGCAATAGCGTCAGATACTAATTGGCCAGTCTGATATGATTTTCCCAGTTCGCCGGTAAATGCATTCCCCAGCCAAGAAAAATATCGAACCACTATTGGGCGATCCAGGCCCAGATCTTCTCGTATCGCAGCAATTACGGCTTCATCAACGACGGCGTTATCCGTTCCAACGCCAGCAATAGCATCTGCCACGTCACCGGGCAAAAGATCGATGAAGAAGAAACTCAAAGCCGTCACCGCAAATGTTATAGGTATCAAATGGAGTAGTTTGCGGCGTATGTAATATAACATCCTGAAAAGCTGTTAAACCTATCGCGCCAACCAGGCCTCATGAAGACGGGTCAATGTAAGGTTTGACTTTTTGAGCCCCTTTACTTGTTTTCCTGCTATAATAGCAAAATTGTTGTGCGCACGAAAAAGAATAGGCTGTTGTTTAACAACAGCTTTCACATAATCACAGTATGCCGCCTTTCTGGTTCCATCATCTTTAAAACTGCGCCAGGCTTTCTTCAATGCTGCATCGACATCTGGAAAATTTGACTTGGTACTATTACCACGATTTTTTGAGAAAAAAGCTTGAGCCTGAAGCCCCGGATCTACTGCCTCGGATATTCCAACTAGCCAGGCGTCGAAACGACCGGAACGGACAGCCCTAAAATAAGCGGGGCCCGGAGGAACAACTTTTAGTTCAACTTCAACACCCATGCGTTTCCAGAATGTCTGGTGCAACTTGGCACCAACGATGAAGTTCTTGATAGGCATGGTAACCATCTTAAATTTAACTGGCTTACCGTATGCTCGAAGCAATCCCTTAGCTTTTCCAGGATTAAATCTGGGATAACCTGTTTTGCCACCACAATACCATTTTGAATTTGGGCCGAACCAATCTGTCGAGGGAATACCAAACCCGTCGTTTGATGCCTTGAGGTCTGCACGGCGATTGACGGCATGAGCTAACGCTTTCCGGACCCTGACATCATTGAGCGGTGGACGACTTGTATTAAATTCTATAGTCGTCGTGCCCCCGACCAATTCCGTCAGAACCTGCAATTTCGGATCCTTCTTGGCCTGGCTAGCTGTCTTACCATCGCGCGTTAGTATGACATCAATGGCACCACTTTTCACCGAATTCAAACGTGGCAACTCGCCTTTAATTACCTTAAATATAATTTTGTTAAGGTGCTGGCTCTTCGGATTCCAATAGTTTGGATTTTTCACATAAGTAATAGATACACCGGGCGTCCAATTCGACAGCATGTAAGGGCCTGTGCCAATCGGCTGACGATTAAGATCTTTTCCAACTTTTGCCGAATGTTTAGGCGCATTAGCCCACATTGGATATACTGGATTTGAGAGTATTGCCGCAAACGCCGGGAAAGGCCGTAACATACGAAACTCAACTGTGTGACTATCTTTAGCGATCACTTCTTTGATCGGCCCGACCATACCACGGAGAAACCCCCACGCCCTGCTCTTTTGATAGCGCTTGAAATGCGCAACATAGGCCGATGCATCAAATGCTTCACCGTTGGAAAATCTGATCCCCTTTCTTAGTTTTACCGTCCAATTCTTCTTGTCGGGTGAACTTTTTAA
>CAZXGI010000106.1:2507-6973 GCA_964639965.1 uncultured Rhodospirillaceae bacterium | reverse complement strand
CTGTTCATCGACGGATTATTTATGCCATGAAGGAGGGGGGGTATGACTATACCCGTCCTTTTCGTAAATCGGCCCGCATCGTTGGCGATGTGATGGGTAAATATCATCCCCATGGCGATACTGCGATTTATGACTCTTTGGTTCGTATGGCTCAGGATTTTTCTTTGCGCCTTCCTCTTATCCAAGGTCAAGGTAATTTTGGTTCTATGGATGGTGATCGGGCTGCAGCAATGCGATATACAGAAGCCCGTTTGGCAAGATCTGCTCATTCTTTAGTAGAGGATATTGATAAAGATACTGTCGATTTTCAACCAAACTATGATGATAGTGTGCGAGAGCCTATGGTATTGCCCGCGGAGTTTCCAAATTTGTTGGTTAATGGTGCAAATGGGATAGCAGTTGGAATGGCAACTAATATTCCCCCACATAATTTAGGGGAAGTTATTGATGCATGTTGTGCAATTATTGAAGATCGCGATGTCACAATTGAGCAGCTAATTGAGAATCATATTCCCGCTCCAGATTTCCCAACTGGTGGTATTATTTTAGGTCGAACTGGTTCTGCACAAGCTTTTCACACAGGTCGTGGCTCAATTCGAATTCGAGGACGAACTCACATTGAGTCGTTTGGTAAAGATCGGGAAGCCATTATTGTTACTGAAATTCCTTATCAGATAAATAAATCTCGCATGATCGAAATTATGGCCGAATGTGTAAGAGATAAAAAAATTGAGGGTATTTCTGACCTAAGAGATGAGTCTGATAGGCATGGTGTCCGTGTTGTCATCGAAATTAAACGAGATGCAATGGCAGAGGTGGTGCTCAATCAATTATTTAAGTTTACTCCGTTGCAAACGAGTTTTGGGTCCAACATGTTAGCTTTAAAAGCCGGTAAACCAGAACAATTGAATTTAAAACAGATATTGGTAGCATTTATCGATTTTCGTGAAGAGGTGATTACTCGCCGAACTACATATGAACTCAATAAAGCCCGCGATCGGGCACACATTATGGCAGGTTTAGCTGTAGCAGTTGAAAATCTAGACCCAGTAATCAAATTGATCCGAGGTGCTAAAGATGCTGTTGAAGCCAAGGCGAAATTAATGGCTCAAGCTTGGCCGGTTGGCGAAGTAGCTCCTCTGATAACGCTCATAGACGACGCTGAGCATCTAGTAGTGAAAGGAAAGTATTCTTTATCAGGAGAACAGGCCAAAGCAATTCTCGAAATGCGTTTACAACGTTTAACCGGTTTAGAGCGTGATAAAATTGCTGCGGATTTAAAAGAACTTTGCCAAAAGATTGAGGAATATCTTAATATTCTCAGTTCTAAGGATCTTTTGTTCAGTATCCTAGTCGATGAATTATTGCAAATGAAGGAGCTATTCGGAAATGAACGTCGGTCTAGTATTGAAGATTCCGAATTTGAAGGTGATATTGAAGACCTAATTCAGAGAGAAGATATGGTCGTTACCGTTAGTGATGGCGGTTATATTAAACGTGTTCCTTTATCGACTTATCGAGCACAAAATCGGGGCGGAAAAGGACGTTCGGGCATGAGTACGAAGGACGAGGACTTTGTCTCTCAAGTATTGATAGCTAATACTCATCAACCAATGTTGTTTTTTTCTTCGACCGGAATTGTCTATAAGCTAAAAGCTTATAAGCTCCCGCAAGGCACTCCGCAGGCGCGTGGTAAGGCGCTTGTTAACGTGCTGCCGTTGGAAGAGGGAGAAACAATTACCACTGTATTGGCCCTCCCTGAGGACGAGAAAACGTGGGAAGATGCTTCTGTGATTTTTGCAACAGCTTCTGGTGGGGTTCGCAGAAATAAACTTTCAGATTTCACGAAAGTGAATGCTAACGGAAAAATAGCTATGAAGTTGGGTGAAGGTGACCACCTTGTGCGGGTAAGAGTTTTTGAAGAAGATCAAAATGTGTTTTTGGCTACTAGAAAGGGTAAATGTATTCGGTTTCCAGTTGCAGATTTGCGAGTGTTTTCTAGCCGAAATTCTACGGGTGTGCGAGGCATACGTTTGGCCGATGATGATGAAGTTATTGCGATGTCAGGCCTAAATCATATTAAGGTCGAGATCGCGGAGCGGGATGATTATCTGCGATCAGTTAATGCTTCTCGGCGATTAATAAGTGGTGATTATACAGATCGTGCTGAGGATAAAGCTAAAGATGAATCAACTGCTGCGAGACTTGATGAGCCACTGTTCCAGGAAATGAAAAAAGATGAAGAATTCATTCTTACCGTTACAATTGACGGCTTTGGAAAGCGATCTTCTGCATATGGCTATCGTATTTCTAAGCGCGGGGGAAAAGGCATCGATAGTATGGATGTTAAGCGGGGAAAAGAATTGACCGAGGTTGTTTCAACTATTCCGGTACGTGATACAGATCAACTTGTTATGGTTTCAGATGGAGGTCAACTTATTCGCATGCCTGTTGATGGAATTAGCTTTACCGGCCGGACTTCACGCGGAGTAATTTTGTTTAAGGTTTCGGAAGATGAGCGTGTAGTATCCGTGACACGTTTTCGAGATCTAGATGGTGATGAGGAAAATGATGATCACGTAGGAGATGTAGGTAAAAATCCTGACCCAGAGGCAGTTACTATTTTGGACAATGTTGAATAAAGTGATGATTTAGAAGATAAAAGCATAAGCGAGGGGAGGATGGAAAAATGAGAATTAGATGTCACGTATAGGAATATATCCCGGTACTTTTGATCCAGTAACTAATGGTCATATGGATATTATTTCCCGCGCAACCCGTGTTGTAGATCAACTAATCATAGGCGTTGCAATTAATGCGGGTAAAGGGCCTCTTTTTACGTTGGATGAAAGGGTGGAGATGGTTACTCATGAGGTTTCATCGTTGTCTGAGGGAGTTTCAGATCGCATAAATGTACAACCGTTTGAAGGGTTGCTGACTGACTTGGCAGTATCGTGTGATGCTTCACTAATTGTCCGTGGTTTACGGGCAGTATCCGATTTCGAATATGAATTTCAAATGACAGGAATGAACCGAAGACTTAATCCAGAAATTGAGACAGTTTTTTTAACCGCTTCTGAAAAGCATCAATTTATTTCATCAAGATTAGTTAAAGAAGTTGTAAGTATGGGAGGGGATATAACTCATTTTGTAGCATCAAATGTTCGAGATAAGCTTTTGGGGAAATTTCCTGACAGATAAATAAGTTTTTTGAATAATCAGGTTAATTGTTATTGACCAAGTGTTCGGCCCTGCTTATGTTGCGGCGCTTGAGGGTAGGCTGAGGTTTATACCAACACCTTTGTCTTTTTGACTTATTTAAGTTGTATTTTGGGGGCACGTAGCTCAGTTGGTAGAGCATCCGCCTTTTAAGCGGACGGTCACAGGTTCGAATCCTGTCGTGCCTACCATTTCCCCCTAGAGCTTTGAGATTTCTTGAACGTCAAAACTGAAAGACCTGATACGTTATCAGAAACTACCCGATATGAATTCTAATAATATAAAAAATAATAAGATAAGGATTTTTTATAGATATCCTAAATTGAGTATTATTTTTTTTAATTTCTTTTTACTTCTGTCCATTTTATTTTGCATCGAGATGATACTTCGGTTGATAGCACCGATAGGAATTTCGAATGTGGGGTTTCGCAACTCGCCTAATGGATCAAAATACGGCTGGGGATTTAGGCCTCATGGTATAGTGCGGATTGAAAATCCTGATAACGGAAATATTTCGTATGATCGCATCAATAACCATGGTTGGCGAGATCGTTCCCGAACTTATTTGAATAGAAAAAACTCATTTAGGGTGATTGTTCTGGGTGATTCTGAGGTTTTTGGTTTTATAGTCCCTGAAAAAAGAATGTTTACTCGTATACTTGAAGATCGCTTTAAGGATGAAGGAGCTAATGTCGAAATTATAAATATATCTTATTCAGGTTGGAGCACTAGCCAACAACTTGAGGCTTTGGAAAAAGAGGGCATGAAATATAAACCTGATGTGGTTGTTGTTAATTTTTGTGAAAACGATCTCGTAGAAAATTCTATTCATTTGGATAAGTCAAAATTTGCGACTCGAATTCCTTTTTTTCACCAAGTTTCAGCTGATGGGAAACTTGTCAGGCGAGATAACCCTAGGTTTGCTGTCGAGCAAAATCTTTTTTCACGAAAATATCTTTTGTCGAAATTTGAAATACTTAAAAGGTTGTGGTTGATTCGATTATTTTTAAAAGACCTTAAAAAGAAAAAACATATATTTGCTAGCGGTCAGAAACTGTTAATAAGGCTAGCTTTGTTCGAAAGTCATTTAAATTCGTCTTTGGAAAAAATACCAAAGGATTTTGAGCTGGAACTTGAAAATATGCGCAACCATGAAATGACATTGTCCGAATTAAAATTTTTTCTAAACCGTTTCGAATTGTCGGAAAAAACTCAAAAAGGGATTATAAGAATAACGAATAATCTGG
>CAZXGI010000106.1:0-2407 GCA_964639965.1 uncultured Rhodospirillaceae bacterium | reverse complement strand
ATCCATCCAAAAATGATCAACGAGCAATGAATGATCCCCACTTGAATGAAGATGGACACCGTGCCAAGGCTCAAAATCTATACAATTTTTTGATGAAAAATTTCAAAAAGGAAATTCAGGCAAGGTAAAATACTAATCTTGTGGTATTATAACCGCGTTGATTTGGTATAATTTATTTTGCCCTGCTTTACATAGGCCTATAGCGATATCAATGAACTCAGAGGCTGGATTTTGTATAATGTTTGTATGATTGTGTCACATCAAAGTTGGGTCAAAATAATTATTTGTACAGTAATTCTCCAAGTTCATCGGATTGTTGGAAATTAACTGACAAATCGTGCAAGATGATTTAAAGACAGTTCAAAATGCCATCAGTATATAATCAATCCCATTCCTCTAAAATGGCTTAACAGTTATTAATTAGCTGCTAAGATTATCTTTTCTAAAGCCTCGCTTGATAACAACACATCCTCATCAGGGACAAGAAATTTACCGTTGCCAGTGATTTGATCCGCAAACAGCTCAAGGCTAGTTTTTTCCATATTGAAGCCATTATTTTGGGTTACTGCAATTTTGCCAGCCTGATTTATATAAACAAATTCTGATAAATCAGGTTTTCTGACCTCCACTATGCCATTTTCACCAAAGAACCGGAGATTAAAATATCCTGACGTTGCTATTGACGTTCCAATATAGCCAGTAGCACCAGTTTTAAACGTTAACAAGACAGAAGTCATATCATCTAAAATACTATCATTATTTTGGAGTATTTTTTTACTTTTCACAGTAACATCTTCAACTGGTCCTAATAGGCTTACCATACAGTCTAGCAAATGAATTCCCATTCCAGTCATTCCACCTGCCGGTTGCTCCTCTCTAGCTTGCCGCCAACTACCTTCTTTATAAATTCGAATGCCAGGAGCCGATTGGTGGCCTTCAACGTGCAGGATTCTTCCTATATTACCATCTCTGACAGCGTTTTGTGCTGATACCATGGATGGGTGGCAACGTCTTTGGAACCCAACTGCAATTTCAAGGCCAGCTTGTCTTGCAGCTCTAAGAGCTATGCGAGTTTCCCTAAGTGTCAAAGCGATAGGTTTTTCAACATAAATGTGTTTTTTATTTCTTGCTGCTAGTTTTATTTGGTTTACATGCGTGGAGTGAGGTGTGGCAAGAATGATAGCGTCGATATTCTTATCATTAAGTAACTGCTCGTATTCTTCATATAATTCGATACCTGTCTCAGCTATAAAGTCTAATGCATTAGATGGAGTTCGCGTGAAACCAGCAGTTATTTTAATTTTCTTACTATCTTTGATTGATCGAGTCAGTAACTGACCCCACCAGCCTAGCCCAACCACACCTGCAGTAATCATATTGAAAACACCTCTATTAAGTTAAAACTTTTTCTTCAGTATATTGAAATTTATGTTTTTACTCAAACTTTGGGTATGATTGGTAACATAATATATGCTTGCTGATTAGGTCCAGTATGCAAAGTAACTTCACCCCCAAAAACGTCAGTAGGTCGGTCGACAGGGTCATCATGCTTAAAAAGGCCGCATCCGGTCCAGCCTGCATATTTACCAAAGTCAGTTCCATTATCACCAGGATATATATAGTCCTTTCCACGGATTGAAAAAGCAATTCTGTATCCTTCTGGAATTACGATACATGTGGGCCACACCTCTACATCAACTTCATAAGTTTCTTCTGGCGTAAGTAGTTGGATCTCATCGTGTGTATGGTATGGCCTATAGGGTAGGGTTAGATTTTGATCTAGCTTCCGGTGTGAACACCGCAGCCAACCTTGCGCAAGTGGAGTATGTGGATCAAGGGCTCCCTGAAAGGTAAGTTCCTTCATGTCAGGAGTAAAAGCTCTGAGAACTAAAAATAAATCTGCATCATTTGTTTCAGAAGCGACCCATAATTTTGAGGCAATTGGACCGGTTATTTCTATACTTTCTTTAAGAGGGTCAGATAAAAAAGTTAAGCCATCAGACAGCCCTTTATATTTTATAGAAGACGTTGTCGTTTGTTTTTTTGTTGAAATAGTCATGCTATCGGGATGTATATACAAATTAGTCCACTCAGTTCGTGCCAAAGGCCATTCGTTCTCGTGCCGTTCGATAAATTTTTCACCTGGATAACGAATTTGGAGTTGCACTTTAGGTTGGTTTTCTAACCATCCAGTTTCCTCGCCCTTTAGGAAATGCCCAAAAAATCGTTTTTGTAAATCTAAACCATAGTCTGTATAAAAATGTGTCCAATGTTCGATCCCGTGGACCTCAAGCCATTTGTTTTCTGAGGCTGAGCGCACAAATCCCTCAAAATTTCCCCGAGGATGAAGCCCTTGTCCACCCCAATTTGCGGCAGAAAGCATAGGGGTTTTAATCCTGGAGTGATA
>CAZXGI010000105.1:4392-7018 GCA_964639965.1 uncultured Rhodospirillaceae bacterium | reverse complement strand
CGGAAAATGCGTGATGCTGTTGCGCTTGTTCGAAAGCTAGACCCTACTCTTGAGGTTGACGGTGAAATGCATGGCGATGCAGCGCTATCTGGCGAGTTGAGGTGTAAGTTGGTTAAAGATTCACCTCTAAATGGCGCTGCGAACCTGTTGGTAATGCCATCATTGGACGCCGCGAATATATCATATAATTTGGTCCGCATGTTGGCCGATGGTCTTGCAGTTGGCCCTATGTTGTTAGGTATGAATCAGCCAGCGCATATTTTAGCTGAAGGGGTCACCGCCCGTGGGATTGTGAATATGACTGCTGTCGCTGTAGCTGAAGCACAAAATGAGGCAGATGGAGAATTACCCTTGTGAAAAAAGAAACTAGTATTGGCGCACAAGATACTGGACCCAATAGGGAATTGACGCCGAAGTTTATTACTTCAATTAATCTTGCTCTTGACCAAAATCAGACTGAAAAAGCTAGTAGTTTGGCTCTGTCATTGCACTATGCAGACTTAGCTGATCTGCTCGAGAATCTTGCACACGTGCGCCGTGCAGAGCTTGTAGAAGCCTTAAGAAGTAATTTTGATCCAAATGTTTTAACAGAACTAGATGAAGCAGTCCGAGAGCGAGTTATTGAGCAGCTCGGCATTAGTCAGATCGCTGAGGCGGTTGCTGGTTTAGAAACCGATGATGCTCTTGAGGTGGTTGAAGAACTTGCTGCGGATGAGCGGTTAGAAATTCTCGAATCTTTGCCAGAAAACTATCGGATGTTAATTGAGCAAGGGTTGGGATACCCAGAGGATAGTGCTGGTCGTTTAATGCAGCGGGAGGTTGTTTCTGTACCTTTGAATTGGACTGTTGGCCAAGCGATTGATTATATGCGGAGTAACGATGATTTGCCGACAGATTTTTTCGATATTTTTTTAGTTAATCCTTCGCATAGTCCGGTTGGAACGGTTCCATTAAGCAGAATAATGCGAACTAAAAGAGATATAACTTTACAAGAAATTATGCGAAAACATATTAAAATTGTTCCAGTAGATATGGACCAAGAGGAAGTCGCGTTTTTGTTTCGGCAACGAAATTTGATTTCGGCTCCAGTAGTGGATAAAGAAATTCGACTTGTTGGCGTAATAACCGTCGACGACATTGTTGATGTAATCGATGAGGAGCACGAAGAAGATATAATGCGATTGGCTGGAGTAGGAGAGGAGGATGACCTGTATTCAGCTGTTATTGACACGGCAAAGTCGCGCTTTACTTGGTTACTTATACATTTGGCAGCTGCAATTTTAGCGGCTTACGTCATCAGTTTTTTTGCAGGGACAATTGAAGAGATGGTCGCTTTAGCAATATTGATGCCCATTGTTGCTGCTATGGGGGGAACGGCAAGTGTACAAACATTGACTGTTGCTGTTCGAGCAATAGCTATGAAAGAACTTACGACGTTTAATGCCTATCGTGCTATAGGCAAGGAAGTTGCTGTTGGGGTTGTAAATGGAATGATATTCGCAGCTATTATAGCGGCTGTTGCCTGGATTTGGTTTGGTAGTCCTGCGCTCGGTGGGGTTATTGGTTTAGCAATCGGATTGAACCTTATTATAGCGGGGTTCGTTGGGAGTTCGTTGCCTATATTCTTGCAACGGCTTGGTTTTGATCCGGCCGTGGCGTCGAGTGCTTTTTTGACGTCAATTACAGATATTGTAGGCTTTTATATTTTTCTTGGTTTAGCTGCTAGCCTATTGCTTTAAAAAATTTGAATTTAGTTATTTAGTGACTTTTTATTCAAATTAACTAAAAAAATAAACGACATTTGTGTGTGACAGTGCTTTAGCTATAATGTAACAACTAAGCAATAAGAGCCCAATAAAGAAAATTTTTCGAAATTGATTCTCGGGAAGTTTTTTCGTAATTAATTGGCCAATACCCATACCGATAAAAGCCGGGATGATAGCTATAGTTGAAATAAGAAAAACTCTAGCTGGTAAGAGGCCGTGCCCATCAAGTGCGATAGCAAGGCTAAGTGTTGCGGCGGTAAAGATGATACCCATCGCTTGGATTAGAACATTTTTAGGCAGCCCAATCGCTTGCAGATATACCACTCCAGGTATTATAAAAGATCCCGTCAAGCCCGTAATTAAACCACTAATAGCGCCAATTAATGGAGAAAGCCATTTTTCGTGCTCACCGGGAGGTCTGATTTGAGGAGTGAAGAGTGAAATACCAGCATATGAAGCTAGTGAAAGGCCGAGCAACCCTGATAATAACATCGCGTCTGATTTCGCTAAGAGGCCGGCAGCAAACCAGGTTCCAATAGCGGCAGCAAGTATTAGAGAACCAAATTTTTTCAACAGAAATTTTAAGTGTCCTCCCTGTAAACCCTGTAGTATATTAGTGCTCAAGGTTGGAATTAGCATAACTGCCATAGCATCCTTTAGCCCTAGAGTAGCTGTTAGTAAGGCTAGAGAAACAGAGGGTAATCCGAAACCAATGACGCCTTTGACTATACCGGCAAGAAGAAATATAAGTGAAACGATCCATACATGTTCAAGTGACCACATTTGATTATCTAACGTAACATCTTTAAATTCTATAAAAGTGAATAAAATTGTGATCTTTGTAATATCGGATTAGGATC